>JBAXYW010000403.1:0-4011 GCA_041670605.1 Lentisphaeria bacterium | reverse complement strand
TTTGACACATATTCCGCCAGTCTTCTGTAGTGCGGGGTGCGGGGAGTTTTTTAACCACGAAAGGCACGAAAATTTCGAAGGAAAGCGGATGTCCCAACCTGATACCTCATCGTCAAAATTTGCTTTTTGTTGCCATTTGGCTTGCATTACAACAGAATTTCTGATTAATACAATCTCCACACCAACCCAACTCTAAAAAAAGTTCGTGTTTTTTCGTGCCTTTCGTGGTTAAAAAAGCTTTAAGTAACGAGTATATCCCTGCACCCTGCACCAAAAAAATATTTTTCAAAGTCACTTGCAAAACAAAAAATGATAGATTAACTTAACAACATGTTTTGTATATACAAAACTTTTTTTAGGAAGAAGGGTAGATGATTGAGACCCGGCATCAATTTTTACGACGGACGATCAGCCAGCGGATACGCGAGCTGTCTGCGGGGAGTCGTTTATCGACGGAGAAGGAGTTTTGTGTTGAGTTTCAGGTCTCCCGAATGACGGTAAATAAAGTTCTCTGTGAACTTGAGAAAGAGGGTTTGGTTAAGCGGATTCGTCATCACGGCACCTTTGTACAAGGGAATCAGCGTTCCGGTCGTGTGGTGACTTTTTTGCTGCCCAGTCCTGACAATTTGGTGATTAACAATAACTCTTCCTTATATCGTCGCAGTCTTTTGAGTGGCGCCTTGGAGGCAGTACGTATCAGCGGTTCACGCTTGGAAACGCTTCCGGTCTCACCGACCAACAACGCGAAAGACATTGATTTTACAAGCCTGAGACATCTTTCGGCGGGCAGTCTGGTCATCGTCAGCAATTGCTGGTATGCCAATATTTTTGCAGCGTTGCATGAGCAGGCCTGCAGGGTGTGCCTCCTGGATGACCAGGTGTTGTATTCTTTTACGGTAAAGAAGTATACGGAGAACTGGCTGATCGGAACGATGGATGTAAAGCAAGCTGTGCATGATCTGGTGCTGCGGCTGTACCGGCAGGGATGCCGCCGGATCGCTATCCTGTCTCCCTTTCTGCAATATCCCGGACATCCCAGAATGGAAGGATATCGGGATGCCGTCCGGGAAACCGGTTTACCGGAACTGGCTTTCATACAGGAACGTGCGATTCATGCAACCTTGAGTTCTCCGGAAATTGAATATCTGACCGCACATCAGTGTGATGGTGTTGTTCTTGATGCCTCCGAACTGATCGGCCTGACGGGTGACAACCTGAATCAGGCTATGGGGCTGCCCGAATCCATTCTGCCAGGTGCCTTCTTCTTCCACCCGGAAATGAACTTCCTTCTTGAAAAACCACAGTTCTTCCAGTTTGATTATGAAAAAATGGGCTATGATTCGGTAATGCGTCTGATCGCCGATGAAATGAAACCCCTTCAGCAGACCTATCCAGCCATATTCTCAACAGAGAAGTAATTCAAAATGAAAGCAAGGTCTCTGCCAAACCGTAACGATTTTTCCCAAATCTATGGATATACAAAAAACAAAGCAAACAAGGAGAAGAACATCATGCAAACAAGACGTCATTTCACATTGATCGAGCTTTTGGTCGTAATTGCGATCATAGCGATTCTGGCCTCGATGTTGCTGCCCGCTCTGTCATCGGCTCGTGCCCAGGCACAGGCGATATCCTGCGTTAGCAACGTCAAACAAAACTTAGTGGTTTTGGATATGTATGAATCGGACTTCACTTGGTATTTAGCACCGAAGGTAACTTACACAGGATATGCAGTTTATGGGCGGGTACTGGCGACGGCCAAATATATTGACGCGAAGCCGACGGCATACCCGCCAAATTACAGCTGGATCGCAAAATCCTGGGGCTGTCCGGTTGGCGTACCCAGAACTCCGTCTTATGTACAAGGAAGCTGGATTGATTACCAGCGTTTATACGGCATGCCTCTCAATGTGTTGTCGCTGACTGGAGGATATAATTGGGAATTGGAAAACGCTTTCCGTCCAAGGAAGGGTTACAACAGTAACTATCCATCGGAGTTTATTTATCTGGCCGATGCCGGCCTTTCCAGTGGACGCCCGTACTGCTATTTTGACCCGCAACCAGTACCGGAAAATGTGTATGGCATTGTGCCTTATCATCGTGGCAAAGCAAGCTGTGGTTTCCTTGATGGGCACGCCTTGCTTCTCACACCGGTTGAAATTAACAGCAAATACAAATACGTCCGCTTCTACTATCCGGCCGGTTGACCAACAAGCCGGTTGCTGGGAAAATGTTCAATCCCCCAAAAAAACAGAAAAAAAACCTATGAAATACATCGCGATACTGCTTATCTGCACCCTGGTCGGCGCCCTCTGGACTGACAAAGCTGAAGACATCGACCTGACCGGATTTCGCAAAGTTGAACATGCTGAGAAGATCAGCCCGCTGCAAAATCCGGATTTTGAGGCCGGGGAGGCTGGCTGGAATCTTCCGCTGGGTTGCAGCATTGAAGCCAATGGGGGACTCAACGGCACAAAAGGGCTTCGCTATGAACGCACTCAACCGGAAACCTACCAGCTGATCACCCAAAATGTCGCGATAACGCCGGGCAAGTTATACCGCTTTGGCGCCTGGATTAAAGCCGAAAATGTTCATGGTGGCGCTGGTGGCGCGACGATCGCTATGGAATTCATGAAAGACGATGCAGCAGGGAACAAGGTCTTTCGCAGCGGTCAGTATAACCGGGGCATTTCCGGAACGGCCGATTGGACCTGGGTCTCCGATGAGGTACGTGTGCCTGCAGATGCGGTTAGTGCACATATTACCTTGTACATGTTCAAAGATGCGACTGGAACGGCCTGGTTCGATGATATTTCCGTGCAGGAAGTGGACGGCAATCTGTGGTCCCTGCATATGCTGGCACCTTTTGCACAAGTAGCCAATGGCAAAATACCGCTGCGCATCAGCTATGACGGAAAAGATTTACCCGCAGGAGACTGGGCGGTTCAGCTCAATGGCCCTGCAGCAGAAATCAAAATACGCCACACAGCCGCAAGCGAAGTCGAATTCACCCTGCCGGAATTACCGGTTGGCCACTATGATGCCGAAATCCTGATTCTGGATCGCGAACAGAAAATCATTGTGTTTTCAACCAGCATTCCATTCAGTGTACCGCCACCGGATTCTGGAAAAGTCATCTTTGACGAACTTGGCCGGATGCGGATTGACGGAGAATTGTTCATGCCAATCGGAATTTTCGGCAGCTCTCTGAACCCCGAAATGCTCGATATGCTGAAAGAAAGTGGATTCAACTGCACATTGCCTTACGCAAGCATGGGACTCAACCCGGCACAGACAAAAATCATAGCCCCAGAACAGCTGGCAAAAACCATCGATCAGGCCGCCCAAAATGGGATCACCATGCCTCTGGAAGCGGCGAGAGCCCTGGAACTGATGGTTCAGGCAATGGATCAGGCTGCAGAGCGTGGGATCAAGGTGATTTTCAGCCTCAAGGATATCGGATCAAGCCAGGGTGGCGGATTCGACACCTGGCGCGGAATCAAAGGCGCGGATGCAATCACAACTGCCGTTGTCAGCCGGCTCAAGGATCATCCTGCAATGCTGGCCTGGTATACCGCGGACGAAGCCCAACCCAGCCAGGCACCGCGTTTGACTGCAATGCGCAGGCTGTGTAATAAACTTGACCAGAATAACCCGGTTTATGGGGTATTCTACCAATACGAACAGTTGCCTTCCTATGGATCTGCCTTCGATATCATTGGCATTGATCCGTATCCATTGAGCGGCAATACGCAGGCGAGAGCAGTTTACGCCATGGAACAGGCACTGCGCACCGGACTGCCCATCTGGAGCGTACCGCAAATCTTCAACTGGGGAATTTACAAACCGGCCGAAAAGGATAATCCAAACCCATCCGAAGAAAAAATGCGTTCGCTGATTCTGCTCGAAGCAGCTCTGGGTGCCAAAGGATTCATCTTTTACAGCTGGAGCTCCTTGCGTCCGCCACGTACTGCCGCAGGCAATTTCGAAAAAGAATGGCCCAAAGTTCAA
>JBAXYW010000402.1:0-4015 GCA_041670605.1 Lentisphaeria bacterium | reverse complement strand
TGGACGATTTTTCTGAGATTTTATGTGAGAAATGTGGCTTTTAAGATGGAGCCAGCGACCGGAATCGAACCGGTGACCTCATGATTACAAGTCAAGTGCTCTACCAACTGAGCTACGCTGGCCGGATATTTTTTACACTCTGAATAATTTAATTCCAGAAGCCGGAAAAGCAATTCCGCTCAGGGAAAAAGCAGGCAAAATTGTGCGTCCAGTATGACGTGCCACAGAATGGGGTTAATCTGCTTGTAACTCGATAGGGCTGTTATCGGTATTGTAGAGCCAGGCGGCGCTTGCAGGTGGAAGCGAAACCGGCTGGAAAGTTTTTCCGTTCCAGATCTGCACCTGGATACTTGTGGGGAGAGTGGCTCCGTCCGGGATTCCGGAGAGGAACCAGGTTTTGGAGGGCAGGGTGATGCCTTCCAGAGGATAGATGGGAAAATTTGAAGGTTCAGTTCGTGTACCACCCTGTGGTGTAAAGATCCAGTAGCTGTTTCCGCCGCGGAGCAGATCCGGGCGAACATAGATTTTTTTCTGGCTGTCGTAAGCGATGGGCTTCCATTTCAAGATCAGGTCTGCGCTGGTTTGTTCGCTGACTTCTCCGGGCAGGAAAAATAGATTCCAACCGGAAGCAGCAGGTTCTGATAGCGTGGATCCTTCAGTCGTTTTATAGAACTTTTGCGTGACAACATCGCTGTACAGTTTCCCTTCCTGTTGCGCCTGAAAACGGATTTCGGTGGTGTCGTTGAAGTCAAGTTCACTCGTATATTCCTTAATTTCGCCGTCGTTGATCTGATATTTAATGGTGGTGTCTTGCGGTGCGGTTAGGGTGAGGGAGCCATTGTTGTCAAAATAGGGATGGGTGCTACTGGTATTATTATCCCTGGTATTATTATCCAATGAAAAGGAAATTTCCGGCGATGTGAGTTTTTCGTATGTATTTGTTATGATTATGCTGTCGACTAGGCCTTCTGCCCAAGCCATAGCCTGGACGGTGGTAGTGCCTGTGAGGGTTACCGTCGATTCGTTGAAGGTATTTTCTCCAGGATTTCCATTTTCCAGCCGTATGGGGGGCTGTCCGTTCCTGGTGTAATAAAATTGGGCTTCAGGGGTTTCGGATGAGAAATTGACAGTGGCGGCGTTTTGCAAATCATTTTGTGTGAGAGTGAAATCCGGGGCTTTCGTCTTGAGCAGGTAAGTGGCTTCATAAATTGTATCATCGATCTGCTGATTATTTTCGATTGCAATGGCCTTGATGGTGGTTTTTTCGAAAATATCAATACCTTCGTGTTCCCAAGGGTCATAGAGCGGGGAATTCATTGTGGGGGTGCTGCCATCAGTGGTATAACGGAAACTGATGTTATCATAATCACTGTTCAGGGAGACAGTTACGCTTTCGTCAAAGGCATTGTCTGTTTCCGGATCCGGAAAAAATTCCATGATCTGCCAGGATAAGTCCGGTTCCCAGACGAAACGATCCAGCCAGGCCTTGTTGTAGAGCTTTTCGCCCCATTCCGAATCCAGCTCCGGTTCTTCGTAGAATTCGTCGTCTAAGGGTCCAAGAATTGCGAAGGTGACCGTATGGGTGTAGGTGTCTGTAAACAGATCAAATTCATCCTCCCACCACCAATCCCAACCTGTTTCGAAGTTCTCGTCCCAGTATCCGGAGTCACCCCAAAGAGACCCTTCATCATAATTTCCTTCATAGGCGCAGAGTTCCGCCCCGTTCCCGCCATCCAGGGAGACCTGATATCGGAAAGATAGAGTTCCGGCTCCTCGAACTTTCAAGGAGAAGGAAATCTGGTTTTGTGGATTGGCCTTGCCGGGTGAAGTGCCCATCAGGTAAGTGCTGTTGACAGAAGGAATACCCTTCGGAACGATTTTGGAAATGGAGCCAGTGCTTTTAGACCAGCCCGACGTGGAAGCGGAGAATTCCACGCTGGCTGGGGCATCCAAAGCTGCAGTGATATCTTTTGCAGATGCAGCGCGTGCAGCCGGGCTGAAAATGGAACTGAAAGACAGGAGGCAGAGCGAAACGATCAATGGTGCAAATAAAGACATGGTCATTCCTTAGGATTGTCTGTGACAACGAAAAGAACTCCTGCAAAAGCATGAAACACATCCGGAATGCAGGAAAAAGCAAAGAAAATCAAAATTTTACAAAGTAATATAATCTCCGAAATGGTGTTTTTCCCTTCAATATCCCCGAATAACGTTTTTTTCTCTGAGTTATATTTTCGAGGCTTCTGGTTTGGCAGCTTGTGAATACATATTATGTTATGTGGTTGTCGGTGAGGAAAGTTTTTTCTGGAACCCGGGGATTTTTTTGTGGTCAAAGAAAAAATACTTTCATTGATTGGGAGTCTGTGTCAATCAGTTTTGCAACAAACGTTATATCGTACTGGAGTTTGAATGAAATCTTTTGTCATGACCTTTGCTTTGTTGTTCTCTATTTTTCTGTGTGCCGCGGAGCCGGGGGCGAAAGAAGTTCCAGCGTTGCCGGAGTTGCCGGTTGAGGTAGTTGAGGGAAAAGAGCTTGATCTTGGGATGATGTACGGCAATGAAGTGCGCTTGTTTCAATTCACGGTGAAGAATATTTCCAACAAACCGCTCGAATACAAGCGGATTGCGGTTAATTGTTCCTGTTCACGTCTGAAGGTCAAGGTGCCCGGCACTATTGCTCCTGGTGAGGAATTGCAGGTGCCAGTAGAACTCGATGCCCGTAAAATCCGCGAAAAGGGTGCTTTCAAAAAAGCAATCCGTTTCGATTTTCCGGGGTACCGTCAATTGGTTTTGATTTTCACCGGGCGCATGTCCAATGAGATCCGGATTCTGATGGATGTGGATGGAGAAGAGCGTCTGGCTAAAACGGTTCCGGTCACTTTTATTGAAAAAGTCATCGATAATTGGGAACGAACTCTGCTTATTAAAGCCGATTTCACCGATGGGCGCAAGCTGGAATTCGGAGAACCTGTATTGCAGGATCCGGCATCGCACCGCTGTCAACTGACTCGGATTGCCGAGAATCACTGGCTTTTGAAGGTGCTTCCGGCGTTGCCACAGAAGCTCGGGCTGATCAAAAATGAAGTGATTCTGCCAATGCAGACACCCAATGCCAGCAGCAGTATGCGGCTTTCCCTGGAGGGCATGGTAGGTACGCGTATTGAAGCATCTGTGGATGAACTCTACTGGGATCCCAAAACCGATCCCGGACAAGCGAAAAAAACCTTTTCGCTGACGCGTCTGCCATTCAATGACCGGATTATCCGGGTTGCCACCCTGCTTGGCAGGCCGAATCCTTACATGGGGGTGATCAAGGTACTCACTCCTGCGGAAGTCAAAGTGCCGAAAGTGCCCGGTGTCGATTTCAAACTCGAGCAGGGACGTGGCGGAGTGTATGTCCACTGCCATATGCAGGGGAACAAAATTCCGGCAGAAGGAGTAGAAGGCGAATTTCTGGTGGAAAACAGCGAAGGATGCAGCGTGTGCTTTGCTGTCATGGATGAGGCAACCCGAAAAGCCCTGCAGGAACTGGGAAAAGATGAGGATGAAAAAGCTGTTGAGGGCACAGAGGATTGGGTAGAGGAGTGAGCAGAGCTATTTTTCTTGTAATTAGACTTGCAAAGTAGCAGAAAGCCACTATTGTAATAATAAATACAAAATATCAGAGCGGATTCACAGGAGCCCTGTAAGGGGAATTCTGATAATAAAAACAAAAAAAAAGTAAAAAACTGAAAAAAGTGTTTTTTTTTACGTTTTGGGTTTGCATTCCTATACAGACGGTGATAATTTAAGCAGTCGTAATCTTTAGTGAGCAGATTTTTTTTCATAACATTTAAAACTTGATTGTTCAACGGTGGATTTGTTAATTCAACTTGTGAACCAAAACACGAAAGGAGGTTGATAGCGGGGGAAAAGCTGTAAACTAAATTGCATTGTGTTTTGTTTTCATGTGTTTTGCTCCAGTATACACAAGGTATGCGGAAGCGAAGAAAAAAAAAGAGAGGGGACACCCCAC
>JBAXYW010000401.1:0-4027 GCA_041670605.1 Lentisphaeria bacterium | reverse complement strand
TTTACTGATATTCCTGTTTGGAGTCTGGATTATGCAGGCCTTCGGCATTACAGTAGCGGCATTCCGGGCCGGGTCTGGGCTGCTTTTGATGTTGACGGCGGTCAATCTCGTCTATGGCGGCAGCCAGAAAAAGCACGAAACCGCCGACAATCTTCAGGAACTCGCTTTAGTTCCTCTTGCCGTACCCGTTACAGCCGGCCCTGCGACGCTCGGTGCGCTGATGGTAGCCGGCATGGATACCGAGTCTTTGCTATTGAAATTCATCTCTGTACTTGGCATTGTTGCCGCATCGGCGATGGTCGGCCTGATGCTATACTTTTCCGAACGCATTGAAAACCTGCTTGGACGTCCCCGCATTGCCATTCTCAGCAAAATTACCGGCTTGATTCTCAGTGCCATTGCTGCCCAGATGCTGATCCATGGCATCCGCGAGCTCTGGATGACTCCTTGATTTCCCTATAGAAACCCACTCGCAAATTTCACTCTCCAAAAATGGCCAATCAGTCTTATCTCAAGCGAGTCAATCAGCGGCGGATTCTATTAGCGGTTCGCGAATCCGGTGCCTTATCGCGTTCGGCGATTGCCGATCAGCTGGCGCTTGACCGCAAAAGCATGACCAATCTGGCCAATGAGCTCATTGCCGATGGCTGGCTTTGCGAATCCGGTATGGTCAGCAGTCATCGCGGACGTCCCGGCACGCTGCTTGAGCTCGACCGCAGCCGCCATCTTTTTCTCGGTCTCCACCTTTCCGAAAATCAAGTCAATGCCGTGTTGATCAATCTGCATGGCGAGATTCTTGGACGCCAGCACCTCACCTTTCACTTGCCGGCGCAGTTGCCGCAGTTGCGCAATGCATTGCGTGAGGCATATTTGCCTCTGCGGCGTCTGGCTGGTGATTGTTTGCAGGCGATCGGTCTTGTCGTTCCCGGAATTCTTGATTTTGCTTCAGGAACGATGTTGCGTTCCGTCAACCTTGAGGCTCTCGATGGCGTCGAACTCAAAAATCTGTTGCCGTCCAATTTGCCGGCTGAGCTTTTTCTCGAAGAAAGTTCCCGTGCCAAGGCTTTGGCTGAACTTTGGTTTGGAATAGGGCAGGGCAGGAGTTCTTTTGTCAGTATCGATCTCGGTATCGGCATTGGTGCCGGTATTGTCACCGGGAAACGACTCCAGGGGGGTGCTTTTGCCGGTGAGATCGGGCATGTGTTAATCGAACCCGGGGGAAAACTTTGCGCCTGCGGGCATCGCGGCTGCCTCGAAGCCTATATTTCTGAACGTATTCTCTGCCAGGAATTGGGAAAAGTGCTGGAGCGCTCATTCACTTCCCTTGAACAAGTTGATAATCTCAATCCTGCTGCCGAAAAAATTCTGCAGGAGGCTGGTTATTTTCTTGGGCGTGGTTTGGCTGCTTTGGTCAATATTCTCTGTCCGCCGCTGCTCGTGTTGCATGGGCCGCTGACCCGTTTCCAGAAGCAAGTATTCCCTGCGATGGAACAAGGTCTTGCCGATGCCGCATTGTCCTCCTGTCGCAGCCGAGTCGAAGTCCGGCTCTCCTCATTCGGCAGCGAAGCCGCTGCCCTCGGAGCTGCCGCCACCCCCCTCGAAAACCTCTTCCTGGGGTAATGAGCCGCCGTCGAACCTATTTCTGGCGCTTGCAAGCGACCGCCAGCAGAACGGGCGTTCCCGCTCCCGTCCCCGCGCTTCCCGTTTCTCACGCCATCAGTAGTAGGATCGCCACACCCCCGCAGGCCAGGGCCGCGATTTTACGCTTGCTGACCTGTTCTTTCAGGAAAAAGACCCCCATCAGAAAAGTCAGCAGGAAACTCATCTGAGCAATTGGCAACACGATCGAAGCTGCACTATCGGGAACGTGTAGCATTGCGGCCATGAAAAACACAATCGCGGAAACCAGGAGTCCCGAAAGGGCCCCGTACTTCAAGACTCCAAGATCCCGGAAACATATTTTCTTCTCCCAAAACACCGCATAAATCAGGCCACCGATGATCCATAAGACGGCATTTAGCACCGTGACCGTATTTTTATCTGCTCCATGCATGAAGGCATATTTATAGGAAAGCCCCATACAGGCACGTAACACCGCGGCCAGTAGAACCAGATAAAAGCCAAGGAGTTTATGGCGCCCCGTGCCCGAGCGCTCTTCCTTGCCCGGCATAAAGGCCAGAATGGCACCCAGGGCTGCGAAAATGCCCAGACCTTGCCACATCGTCAGGCTTTCCCCCAGCAGAAAAATTGCGCCCGGGACGACGAGTACCAGATTCAATCGGTAAATGGTCGAACAGAGTCCCGCACTCTGCATCCCCATCGCCTCAATTAACAAAATATTTCCAGTTACCGAAAAAATTCCGGAAAGCAGTCCCCAGAAGAGTGTTATTGATAGTGAAGCGGTGGGGTCTTTGGGCAGCCAGATGAGTACCAGCAGAAAAACAACTCCGATCCAGAACACAAACATTCCTCGTGAACGCACGCGTCGTGCGAAGAGCTTGAACACGAAATCATTCAAGGCCGAAAAAAACAGGCAGCATAAGGCATAGAATATCGCCATACATTATTCTTCTTTCTCAATCAAAAAATATGGGTGAGCATGGGATGTGCTGGTACCGACAGACCCTTATTAACCAGCATTTTGTTTAGCATGTCCACCGGGAGCGGGAAGCGGGCTGAAGCCCGCCGAAGCCACGCAGCCTGAAGGCTGAACTACAAACATGCACGTACCCAATGCTACGCCAGGCGCCCGATTTCCTCGCCCATCCGGACAAGGCATTCTATATTTTCCTGGCTTTTTTCAACGAGGTCCGGCGAAAAAGTCACCCGTCCGGGAGGAAAGATCATGAGGATCGTCGAGCCGCCAAACGCAAAATAACCCTTCTCATCCCCTTTGCGAAAAGACTTCCCGGTAGAGGTCTGCTGGATGGATGCGACGCCAAATGCACCGACTTCAATAAACGCCATTTTCCCGAAAGGACTCAGCTTCAGAAGACTCACCTGACGCAAATTTTCTCCAAACACCCGAAGCCCGCGTTGCAATGCAATCGGATGTACGGAATGGTATTTCCCTCTCAGTGCCCAGGAATCCAGGATTTCCCCATCTGCGGGAAAATGGTAGCGATGATAATCCGCCGGGCAAAGTCGGCAGATACAGAGCGCGCCACCTCGAAAAAAGTTTACCAGCTCGGCATTTGGCTTCCCCAGCAGTTCGCTGACGGTGAACTCTGCTCCCTTTACCGGGATGCAACGATCCCCGCTTAATTGCGGATATACCAGTAAGCGGCAGTCCGCCGGCGATAGCAGGCTTTCCTTTTCCTGAGCCAGCGCCCGCACCCCGGCTTTCAACTTCCGGGTGAAAAAATCATTAAAACTGCAAAAACCACCTTCCGGGATTTCGACTTCCGACATATCGATCCCCAATTGTTCAACCGTCCCTGCTATCCGTCCACGCGATATGCCGGAATCCGCATAATAGCCCAGCAGACGGGAACACAGGGAATTGGCAAACAAAGGCCAGTGCAGCAGCTTCCCAAAAACGGACTGATAGGCAAAGCGTAACAGGAAGTCCCCAAGCACCTTTTCCTGCTCAAGCTGGCCAGTGCCCCGATGATAAAACCAAGAGCCGGATGGTTGTTGTTGCGTTTTTTCTGACATGACGTTTACACAGGATAGGGCATACAAATGCCCGGTTTATCCATTTTCCCCAAGTTCAAAGGCAAACAATTTGCACCTTTCTGCACCCCAGGTACTCTCTGGAATCAGACGCACGGCATCCGTTTCAAGCGTAAAGTCCAACCGAACAAGACGCTGATAATTGTTTTCTTCCCGATAAAATTCCTGCCAGCTGCCATCCGCCTGCCGGGCTTCCAAACGAAAACTGCGTACCAGCGTCGCCGGCGGACGACGGGGAGGCTGATGCAAAGGAAAGTTCGACAGAATATTTTTTTCCCAGTGATAACTGCAGGCTCCTTGGCCTTTTCGGTTTAGATCACTGTCAAAAACAATTCGAGCACTGCCCACTGTC
>JBAXYW010000400.1:0-4044 GCA_041670605.1 Lentisphaeria bacterium | reverse complement strand
TGGAGATTGAGCTGTGGAAGCTTGGTATTCCCGCTAAGACCCGGCATAATGAGGTGGCTCCGGCTCAGTTTGAGTTGGCACCGATGTTTGAAGAGCTCAATTTGGCTGTTGATCACAATATGCTGACCATGGAAGTGCTTCGTCAGGTGGCCGATCGCCATGGGCTGGTCTGCCTTCTGCATGAGAAGCCCTTCGCTGGGGTCAATGGTTCCGGCAAGCACAACAACTGGTCGCTTAGTTATGGCGGTAGAAATCTTTTTGATCCCGGCACTGATCCGGATCAGAATGCGATCTTCCTGACCATGCTTTGCAGCATCATCCGGGCGGTTGATTTGCATAGCGATCTGCTGCGGGCCTATACGGCCAGCGCTGGCAATGATCACCGTCTGGGAGCCAACGAGGCTCCGCCCGCTATCATCTCGATTTTCCTGGGTGAACAGCTTGCCGATGTGATTTCGCAGATTGAAAATGGTAGTGTTTCCGGCAGCAAGAAACCCGGCAAAATGAAGATTGGGGTGGATACCCTGCCATCTTTGCCGCGGGATGCGACGGACCGCAATCGCACCAGCCCGATGGCCTTTACCGGAAACAAATTTGAATTTCGGGTGCCCGGGGCGAGTCAATCCTGCTCAGGGGTCAACGTCATCCTGAATACGATTATGGCGGACTCCCTAGATCATCTCAGTGACCGCTTGGAAAAACTGGATGCCAAAAACTTTAACAGCGGTTTGCAGAAGCAGCTGCAGGAGGTGTTACGCAAACACAAACGCATCATTTTCAATGGCGATAACTATACGGCGGCCTGGAAGGAAGAAGCCGAACGCAGAGGACTGCCGAATCTGCCCAGCACGATGGACGCCCTGCGGGTCTTGAAAAATGAAAAAAAACAGGCCGTCTTCGAGAAATATGGGGTCTTTTCGAAAGCAGAATTTGCTTCCCGTTTTGAAGTATCCATGGAGGAGTATCATCGAAAAATTCGCATTGAGGGACAGATTGGGCTGGAAATTGCGCGCAGCATGATTCTTCCGGTTGTTGCCGATGAATACTGCCGTTTGGCGACGGCTCTGAAAGTCGCTCAGCAGGGAAGTCTATCGGCGGGCACTTGGGGCTTGCGTCAGTCTGCTGAAGCGTTGGGGCGCGGATTGGATGAGCTTTGTGCCAAAAGTGATGCTTTGGCGGTGGCCGTGAAAGGGCTGCATGAGGGCATTATCGTGGCGCTGGAGGATTTGCGCCAAACCGTCGATGCCATGGAATATTTGGTGGATGACAGCCGCTGGCCTTTGCCCAAATACCGGGAAATGCTTTTTGTTTACTGATTGAAATCCGTCCGGAAAGGAGCGGCTTTCCCGCTCTTTTTCCGGGAGATGGCACGAGCGGATTTCAGTAATCGAAAAGGAACCTAGGATGTCAGACGAATTACAACATGAATGCGGGGTGAGCCTACTTCGCCTGCGCAAAAATCTGCAATATTACATTGACAAGTACGGCTCGCCCTATTATGGATACCAAAAGATGGTTTTGCTGTTGGAGAAGCAGCATAATCGCGGCCAGGATGGGGCGGGTTTGGCTTGTGTTGGGTTGGATGCTCAGCCCGGGGCGCCATTTTATCAGTTGGAAAAATCCTGCAGTTCCTTGTCACTGGCGGATTTGCTGGAGCGCATTGGCCGGCAAATTGAGGAGGCCGCCACACTTCGTCGGGAGTGTTCGGTTCTTTCCCCGTTGTGCAAGGTTTTGCCATTTTGCGGGGAGGTTTATCTGGGGCATTTGCGCTATGGCACCTATGGCAAACGCACGTTAGCGGCTTGTCATCCACTGGTACGGGATCATTCTTGGCGGAATCATACGTTGCTGTTGGCCGGGAATTTCAATTTGACCAATACGACAGCCTTGTTCAATCACCTGGTGGAGTCCGGGCATCATCCCCGAAGCACACAGGACAGTGAGATTCTGCTGGCGCTTTTTGTCCACTATCTCGAACAGCTACCGCATACCCTAGGTGGCAGTGAAGAGATTGATCTTTTCCGGGTGTTGAAAAAGGTTGCCAAAGATTGGGATGGCGGTTTTCATCTTTGCGGTGTCATGGGCAATGGGGAAGCCTTTGCGTTGCGGGACGCCGCCGGTATTCGTCCGGCCTTCTATTATTTCGATGAAGAGTTTGCAGTATTGGCGTCAGAACGGGCGGCCATTCAGACGGCATTTAATCTGAAAAGCAGCCAGGTCTGTGAATTGCCTCCCGGGTATGGGCTGAAAATCAGCCGGGACGGCGCGGTCGAGCTGCGCCGCTGCCTGCCAAAAGTCCGCGCCCGCAAATGTGTTTTTGAGCGGATTTATTTTTCCCGGGGCAATGATGCGGATATTCATCGCGAGCGTCTGGCGCTGGGGCGGGCTTTAGTGCCGAGAGTGTTGGATGCTGTGGATCACGATTACGAAAATACGGTGATATCTTATATCCCGAATACGGCGTTGATTAGTTTTCATGGCTTGCTGGAGGAACTGTATCAGCAGGGACATGGAAAACGGGTGCGCTTTGCACAGATTGCGGTCAAGGATGCCAAATTCCGAACTTTTATCAGTGATGTTGCAAACCGCAGTGAGCTTTTTCCGCATGTCTATGATGTCACCTATGGGGTCATTCGTCCGGGTGTGGACAATCTGATTGTGTTGGATGATTCGATTGTTCGTGGTAATACGATGCGCAATGCGATTCTGCCGATTCTGGATCGTCTGGAGCCCCGGCGGATCGTTGTGGTTTCCAGTGCTCCGCCGGTTTGTTATCCGGATTGTTATGGGATCGATATTGCCAATTTTTCGGAATTGGTGGCTTTTACTGCTTTGTTTTCTCTGCTGAAAAGAAAGGGGCAGGAGTCGGCTTTGTGCGAGGCGATCAAGCTGGCGGAAAACGATCTGAAACGTGGTGACCCACATTGTCAAAACCGGGTGAAAGCACTTTATGCTCTTTTCAGTGAAGTGGATTTGATAGAGGAAATTGCGAATCTGCTGCGCCCGCCCACTCTAAAGGCGGAGTTACGGGTGGTTTTTCAGAGCTGTGAAAAACTGCGTCAATGCTGCCCGAAACATACCGGAGATTGGTATTTTACCGGCGATTATCCGACCCCGGGCGGAAACCGCGTCGTCAACCAGGCTTTGCTGAATTTCAGCAATCAAGTGCAGCAAAGGGCTTATTGAACGTCAGCCCAGAAGGCTGTTTTTTTAGAAAGGACAAATGGATGGACAAGCGTTTTTTTCTGGCTTTGGCCGATGGCGAGATTTTTTACGGCAGATCCTGCGGTGCCGAAGTGGATACTTTTGGGGAAGTCGTTTTCAATACCGGTATGACCGGTTATCAGGAAATCATCAGCGATCCTTCTTATGCCGGGCAGATTGTCACCCTGAGTACTGCGGAAGTCGGAAATTACGGCTGCAATCCGGAAGACATGGAGTCCCGCCGACTCTTCTTGCAGGGATTACTGGTGCAGCAGCTCAACGAACCCTCTAATTTCCGCTCGGAAGAATCGCTCAGTGCAATCCTGAAACGTCATTGGGTGCCGGCTTTATCCGGTATTGATACCCGGCGTCTGGTGTTGCATTTGCGGGATAAAGGTACGCAGAAGGCGTTTTTGCATGCCGGTTCCGGCGAGGTGACTGCGGACGAAGCGGTGGATCTGGCCAAAGCCTGGGAAGGGCTCGATGGGCAGGACTACGCCGCAAAAGTCAGCGATTCCCAAGGCAAAGTGTGGTCTAATAGCGGAGACCTCTCGATTGTGGTGTATGATTTTGGGGTGAAATACAATATTCTGCGTTTGTTGGCGGCAGCCGGAATGCGGGTGCAGATCGTTCCGGCCTGGACGTCAGCGGAAGAGGTGCTCTCTTTGAAACCCGACGGGGTCTGCCTCTCCAATGGTCCGGCCGACCCCAGTGCCGTCCGGGGAGCGATCAGCGCCGCACGGGCCTTACTGGGAAAAGTCCCGCTGTTGGGGATTTGTTTGGGACATCAGATTCTTGGTTTGGCTTGCGGTGCGCAGTGTGCCCGGTTGAAATTCGGGC
>JBAXYW010000399.1:0-4046 GCA_041670605.1 Lentisphaeria bacterium | reverse complement strand
GGTTCCGGTTCGCAGGGCGGGGCCTTGCCGGTCTATGGCGGTATTATTCTGGATACCAAACGAATGAACAAGGTGATCAAGATTGATGAAGAGTCGCTCAGCGTGACCTGTGAAACAGGAATTATTGCTCTGCATCTGGAATGGGCCGTTAATAAGGCCGGTTACTCAACGATGCATCTGCCCGCCTCAATCGCTTGTGCGACAATCGGCGGCTTTCTGGCGCATCGCGGCACTGGAGTACTTTCCACCAAGTGGGGAAAGATTGAGGACATGGTGATGTCGCTGGAAGTCGTGACCCCGACTGGTGAAATCATCCAGACCCTGCCAGTACCCCGACATGCCTCCGGGCCAGATCTGACCATGCTCTTTATGGGCAGCGAGGGAACACTCGGTGTCATCACAAAGGTGACGATGAAAATCCATCCGGAACCGGAAAGTAGAAAGTTTCGTGCTTTTATTTTCCAGGATATGCATGAAGCGATGAGCGCTGGCGCGGATCTGATGCGCAGCCGTTTGCGGCCCTGTACAGTTCGTCTGTATGATGAAGAAGAGACCAGCCATCACGTCAAACGGGTGCTTGGACTCGACCGGAAAGGTGCTTACCTTGTCTTCGGTTTTGATGGGCAGGAGAAAATTGTGGATTTTGAAATGGAATACGCTTTGGAGATCATGTCGAAGTATAAGGCGGAGGATCTCGGCAGCAAAGGGGGCGAGCTCTGGTGGGAAAACAAATACAAGTTTTTCTATCCGAACTATACTTTCCAACTTCCTCAAGCCTTTGGCACCCTCGATACCGTGGCGGATTTTGCCCACATCGAGAAGGTTTACCATGCTATGAAGGATGTCGTGCAAAAGAATTTCCCGCAGGCGCGTTTCATCGGTCACTTTTCGCACTGGTATGAATGGGGCTGCATGCTGTATGCCCGCTTTATTTTTGAAGAAGAGCATGTTCCTAAAGATCCGGTGGAGGCGATCACTCTTTACAACCGAGTCTGGGATCTGGCCATTCGAGCCGCGATCGCCAATGGCGGCGTGATCAACGAACACCACGGCGTCGGCTTGAAGTTAGGTCGCCTGATGAAGGAACTTTACGGCGAGGGTTTCAAAGTTCTGGAAGGGATCAAGAAGACGCTCGATCCGAATAATATCATGAATCCCGGTAAAATGGGCTTTAAAGGAGTCTGATCATGGATATGAAAAAACATTTAGAAGTTATCAATGCCTGCCGGTTCTGTTTCATGTGCCGTCATCTGTCCGGTGTCGGGAATGTCACCTTCCGGGAATCCGATACTCCCCGGGTGCGTGCCGTCTTGTTGGATCAGGTGTTAATGGATCCCGCTAAACTGGCGAATGTGGATCTACTTGAAACGCTGTACAATTCCGATCTGTCAGCGGCCTGCCGTTATCATTGCGTCAAACATTTTGATGAGAATGGTCTGGTTCTGGCTGCTCGCGCGGATGTGGTCAAGGCCGGCCTGGCACCCGCAGATGTGCAGAAGGTCGCGGCGGATTATCTTGCCCGTCCAGCAAGCCCGACAATCTCCGGGAAAGGCGACCTGCTTTATTTCATCGATTACACGTCCGCTGCCACGCCGGAAATCGCAAAAGCTTTTGCTAAAATCATGAAAAAGGCCGGTATCGAGTATTGCACTGCTGAAAAAGGCTGCTTAGGCAAGGCGCTTCAAGTCTTGGGTTATACAAAAGAAGCGAAGGCGGCGGCGAAGCAGTTTGCTGAAGCCCTTAACGCTACTAAAGTGAAAAGCATCGTGGTTTCCAGCCCGGCGGCTTATGATGCCCTGGTCAATGATTTTCCGGCATTCGGCATAAGGCTCAAGGCTAAGGTGATGCATAGCAGTGAGTATCTCTGCAGCTTGAAGCTGTCATACAGCAAAAAAACCGCTGCCTTGTATTATCTCGAGAGCGACTTCCTGAAGAATTACAACGACAACTACCGGTTTCCCAGGGAGCTTTTGGCCCAAATGGGAGCGCAATGTCTGCCCTTTGGCACGAACAATGAAGAATCCTACACTTGTGGCGAAGGAGCCCTGGTATTGCCGCAGCTGCGTCCGGTTCTGGTCGAAAAGCTGGCTCACTACGTGGAAGAGCGCGCTGATCATCCGGAAAAGGACTTGCTGGTGACTGCTTCCCCCTACACGCGGAAGCAATTGACCACGCATACGAAACTGAAGGTCGTCACGCTCGAAGAACTGGCTGCCAAACTGCTCTAAAAAAGAAGGTAAAACGATGTCACTTGTTACATTCAATGAAATCCTTCCGCAGGCTCGTCGCGAGAAGCGGGCGGTAGGTGCCTTTAATGTCGCCAATTATGAAGGCGCTTTAGGTGCCCTCCGGGCTGCCGAAGCGGAAAAACTACCGATCATCATTCAGGTATATATGCGCCTGTTCAACAGTGAAAAAGGCGCTGATCTTGGCGGTACATTGCTACGGCTGGCGCAGCGTTGCAACCAGCCGGTGGTGATCCATCTGGATCACGGTGAAACTGTGGAACAGGTTCAGAAGGCGCTGGATGCGGGCTACAGTTCTGTCATGTATGACGGCTCTCGACTGCCCTTTGAAGAAAATCTTCGCATCACCGCCCAGGCCGCTGAATTGGCGCATCAAAAGGGTGCCTCGATGGAAGGTGAAATCGGGCATGTGGCTCAAGGTGATGAATCGGTTCTGACCCGTGTGGATGAGGCCGTCGAATTTGCCCAAAGAACTGCTGTCGATGCCCTGGCAGTTTCCATTGGTACTGCACATGGCTATTACCAGAAAACCCCGCGGATTGATATCGAACGCTGCCGGGAATTGTCAGAGGCACTGCCGGTGCTGCCCTTCGTCTTGCATGGCGGCACGGGAACCCCGCTCGAAGAGGTGCGAAAAGCCATTCAGCATGGGATCTGCAAAGTCAATATCGCCACAGAATATATGGATACCTTCCTGAAATCAACCCGCCGGGAACTGGAAAAACTCGATGGAAAATTCCTGCCTATCGATAAATTCATGGACCCCGTCGTCGATGATTGCGCAGCACACGCCGCAAGATTGCTCCGCTTCTTCGCCGGAAAGTAAACAAAGCGACCCGCCGGCCTAAAATTCCCCCTGTAATCTTGGGAAAAGCATTTGAAGCAGGGGAAAAACATGGAGAGTTTTTTCCGTAGTTATTATCAAGGCGTGAAAAGTTTAGGTCTATAACGCTTATCCGTCAATGAAACCCTATGGAGTGCGGGAGCAAAGCTCCCGCTTTCAAAGCGCCAGCTGACCGGGTGACTCCATAGATGCCTGTACGGCCTATGGCGCACTGGCCTCGACACTAGCCGTGCGCCGGAGGCGCATAACTATGCGTAACCCCAGGCTTTTAGCCTGGGGTTACGCAACTCCCCAAGATCAGGTGCCTCGGAGAGGCACTACAGAAAACGGGAGCGGAGAACGCGGGCTGGAAGTCCGCTGAAGTGACGCAGCCTAAAGGCTATACCACAAGCATGCACGGACAAAAACTGACGCAGGATATCAAGCGCTCCGGCGTTCTCGCTGGCACCACAGACTTGTTTCAATGTCGCTACCATTCTCATGCTCACACAGAGGCCCGCGTGAGAATACACTGGTGGCGCTTACCTGATATTCCATAAAAATATTTGCCAAAACTTTTCTGTTGCAGTATTTCCTACAGACAGAGCACCAGTTTGTCAAACGAAAATTTCTCGTCTGAATTGATAAACATCAAATCAGCATTAGTTTCATGTTATATCTTGATTCCTATCTTTTAATTGAGCTTGGTAATTCCATGAAAATCAGGGGCAAACTGCCTGCTTTAAGTATTATCAGTTTTTTAAAACCACTTTTCGGATAATGCCAAGATTGTTACACTCCTTAAAACAGTGTTTTTACCGCTAAAAAGATGCTTCTAAGACTCAAAAAAAGCCATTTTTGAGGTCAAGATATTGTCAATCAATAACTTGCCTTAGTCCGACTCCAGTTTCTTAACCCCGGTTTATTGAACAGAAAACCATTTAATAACCTGTTGCCTGGGAACAAAAAATGATCTC
>JBAXYW010000398.1:0-4053 GCA_041670605.1 Lentisphaeria bacterium | reverse complement strand
ACGGCAGAAAAGGTGGCAGCCCTGTGGTCGCCGCGATTCTGAATGCGATGTTGTATCAACTGGGAAGGGAATGGTAGCACAATGACGGCAGCGAAAAAAGGAATTTTTTATGGCATCGGGGTCGGACCGGGAGATCCCGATTTGATCACGGTAAAAGCAGCCAGGGTGCTGGATAGCTGTGATGTCGTGATCACCCCGACGAAAAAAATGGGCAAACCAAGCATTGCCTTTGAAATTGTCAAGAGCCATATTACCGATCTGTCCAAGGTGCTGGAAATGAATTTTCCGATGATCTCCCTGAGCGCAGAGCGGGACGTGCTGGAAAAACAATGGCAAGAAAATGCGGATGAGATTGAACTGCTTTTGAACGAAGGCAAAAATGTGGTCTTCATCACGCTGGGGGACCCGATGGTATTCAGCACCTATTCTTATGTGATGGAATATCTGCTCAAGCGAAACATCGAAGTGGTTACCCTGTCGGGGGTACCATCTTTCTGCAATCTGGGCGCGCAGCTCAATATCCCGCTGACTCAGGGCGAAGAATCTCTGGCGATTGTGGCGATGACACAGCCGGTCGAAGAAATCCGGGCGATTCTGGATGCCCATCAGAATATCGTCGTGATGAAAGTTTCCGCCAACAATGCCTGGATGGCGCAGGAGCTGGAAGCCAGGGGGCTGGAAAAGTCGTTTGTGCTGGTGTCCAATATCGGCATGGCGAATCAGCAGGTCGTGCGGGACATCGATGTGCTCAAGGCAAAGATTCCCTATCTGTCAACCCTGTTAATCAAAAAGAATTATCCCCTGCAATGATCGAGGTAGGCTTATGTTAAATCGAACGATTGAGAAAGACGGCAAAGAACTGCGTTATGGCTACACCACCGGTTCCTGTGCCGCCGCAGCGACAAAAGCAGCACTGCTGATGTATCTGAATCAGAAAAAACTCGAAACCATTGAGATCAACACGCCCAAGGGCTGGACCCTGGATCTGATCCTGCACGATCAGGCGTTTGATCAAAAACAAGCTTCCTGTTCGGTAGTCAAAGATGGCGGTGACGATCCGGATGTCACCCATGGCGCCAAAGTTTTTTCAAAAATAACCCCTGCGGATCAGGCCGGGGTGCAGTTTGTCGCGGGGATCGGTGTGGGAACGGTCACCACGGTGGGACTCAGTATCCCGGTCGGGGAACCGGCAATCAATCCGGTGCCGCGGGAAATGATCACCCGGGAAATTGAAAACACGGTAAAACAGCATCAGACCGGTGGGGAAACAGAGCTACCGAAAGGCTGGATCGTCGAAATTTCCATTCCTGAGGGTGTGGAACTGGCCAAACGGACCTTCAACCCGAAGCTGGGTATTCAAGGCGGCTTGTCGGTGCTGGGAACATCGGGAATCGTCGAACCGATGAGCGAAGTCGCGTTAAAGGCTTCCCTGAAACTTGAAATGAGTGTTCTCAATGCCAAGGGCTTCAAGGAAATTATTTTTGTACCGGGCAATTATGGCAAAGACTTTTCAGAATCGCTGAATCTCAACCTGGAGCTGCTCATCAAAACCAGCAATTACATGGGCTTTATGCTCGATGAGGCGGAACGGATGGCATTTGAAAAAATCCTGTTGATCGGCCATCTGGGGAAACTGGTCAAGGTGGCCGGCGGCATCTTCAATACCCACAGCAGTGTTGCCGATGCGCGCATGGAAATTCTGGCCGCGCATGCGGGTTTGCTCGGCGCATCCCAAACCGTCATTGCGAACATCATGGCCGCCAAAACGACGGATGAGGCGGTGGATATCATTCTGGCCGCCGCACTGCCGGATTATTTCAATCATCTGGCGGAAGTGGTCAAGAAAAAGGTCACGGCCCGCGTTTACGGGAACATCGATTTCGAAGTGGTTTTATTCTCCAAGGTTCACGGCCTGTTGGGCCAAAGTAAAGATGCCGAAGAATTGAGGAAACGATTATGTACCCACTAAAAATCATCGGCCTGGGGCCGGGACATCCGGACTATATCCTGCCGATTGCCAAAAAAGAGATTGAGGCGGCCGAGGTGATTCTCTGCGGGACAAGACATGCCGAAAGCTTTGATATCAGCGGCAAGCAGATGCTCTTTATCGGTAAGGGAACACCGCTGAGCGAACTGATGGCTGAGATTGCGAAGGTCTACCGGACTAAAAAAACGGCGCTGGTGGTATCGGGCGATACCGGCTTTTACAGCATGCTGTCCTACACGAAAAAAGTGATTCCAGAAAAAGACATCGTCTGCATCCCCGGAATCAGCTCACTGCAGTATCTTTTTGCCAAGCTGGGCGAAACCTGGCAGGATGCCAGACTGATGAGCCTGCACGGACGGGATCAGGATCTGGCCACCGCGGTTAAAGAAAACAGCCGGTTGGGGATTCTGACTGACAAAGCCAACAACACGGCTTTCATTGCCAAAACGCTGGCAGCGGCCGGTATAACAAACAGCACCATCTACGTGGGTGAGGAATTGTCCTATCCCAATGAAAAAATAACGCGTCTGACAGTTGCAGAAGCCCTGACTTTTCAGGAGAAAGGAATGGCGGTAGTGGTGGTCATCAATGAGTAAGATAGCAGGATACAAGGATGAGGCCTATATTCGGGGAAAAGCACCGATGACGAAAAGAGAAATCCGGATTCTGACGATTTCGCTGCTGGGCATTGAACCAGGTGATGTGGTGGTGGATATCGGCGCCGGCACCGGCGGACTGACCATGGAGGCGGCTTATGCGGCGGCACCGGGACGGGTTTACGCGGTGGAAGCCAAGGAAACGGCACTGGAACTGGTGCAGCAAAACAAAGAGCATTTTCAGGCCGACAATGTGGTGATCATTCCCGGCAAAGCGCCGGCAGCGCTGGACCAAATAACAGAGCAGGTGGATCGCGTCATCATCGGCGGTTCTGGCGGCAATATGGAAGATCTGTTTGAATGGTGCCGAAACAATATCCGCCCCGGCGGTCGGGTGGTTGCCAATTTTGTTACGCTCGAAAACGCCGCCCAGGCGACAACCCTGATGAACCGGTATTTTGATAATGTTGAACTGATTCAGGTCGGCATCAGCCGCGGTGAAGGCATCGGCGGACTGACGATGTTAAAAGCAGCTAACCCGATTTTCATCATTACCGGAGACGTGGCAACGAAAGAAGTATAGAGAAGCGAATAATTTGTCAGATAGCATTGACAATCGCAAACAGATGGTGTAAAATACATTTAATTAAATAGTGAACTTGTCCTATATTCAAGGGAAAAAGGTGTAAATCCTTTGCTGTAATCGCAGCTGTAATGCATGATGACTGTCTCGAAACCACTGTTAAGAAATTAGCGGGAAGGGAGATGGAAAGTTGATTGTTGAGCCAGAAGACCTGTTTGTAGTGATTTCTTATTAAAACCTCCGATTTAGAGGAAGTAAGAGCATTATATTTAAAATTTAAAGTATGATTCTTTTATCCTTCTCCGTTGGAGAAGGATTTTTTTTGGTTTTTCTCCTAGCCAATAGATATAGAATCTCTTCGAATAAAAGGACATCTCCAAGTCAGTATTTAATTCCCTTCCTCGGGGATGATGTGTGGCATCCCCGAATTTTTAGTGCTTTCATTAATTTGCAAGATAGATAGTTCATTCCTTCGCTTGAGTTTTTCTGGCCGAAAACTTGAGCATCAATAAAAGAAGCGTATCGCAGGATAGGCTTTTTTTATTGCCTTTTTTTTGTGAAATGATTATAAAATAGATGGCGGTAATGTTATACTTTCATTACAGTATAAATCTAAGTTACTTCGCCGCCGGTTTGGGCAATCAATTTGGTAACGTGTAGGCGAACAGTCGATAGACTGTCCGCCGTACAGTGTACACATTGATTCGCGCAAACCGGCAGCGAAGCGCACGATAGTTTTGCAAACACAGCATTAAGATCTGGAGGCAGAAAATGAGAATCCATTATTTACAGCATGTCCCTTTTGAGAATCCGGGCCGGATTCTGGAATGGGCCGATAAAAATAATTGCACGGTGACCGCAACCCATTTGTACAAAAACGAAACATT
>JBAXYW010000397.1:0-4058 GCA_041670605.1 Lentisphaeria bacterium | reverse complement strand
GTATTCGAGCCAGAATTCCGGGCGGACATTCTGTGCATACGAATGCCGAAAACAGGCCTTTTTCGATGACCATTTGCCGCTGATGCAACTGGACAGCAGGCAGGCACAGAAGATCAACTCGAGGCGGCTGAGAAGGAGAATAAAACGCATAAGCAGATTCTATAACGAAGAGAGTTTTTTTTTCGGTTCAAAGTCCGGACAATCCTGCAGAGGTTCGACTTCCTTGTGATGCAGATTGCAGTGACATTTGAATGGCGTAATGAAGTTGTGCCGGCAGTTTTTGCAAAAACGACGTTCGTGGTCATCGGCCAATAAATCGGCGATGACAGGTTCTTCCGGCGCCTGGGAATCGCCGAAAAGCAAGGATAATTTCTTTTGATCGACGCGTTTCTCAATCCTCTTTCCTGTGTTTTTCTCCTTGGCCGGTGACGGCAGTTCAGTACGGCAAAAAGCGCAGACCAGGAATTTTCGTTTGATGGTCAGGCCATCATATTCGCTTTCCATTCTGGCGATCGATGCCGAATGGCATTGCGGGCAGGTGAAGGAATCTCCTTCTGAAATGTTTTTTTTATCAGGCATGATTGAGTTTCGTGAAACAGGTTTGTGATAAAGACTTCGTCAGCAGAGTTTAAAACTCCAATGGCTCAACCATCGAGTAAACCCCGCTGGAGAAAATTTTCCAGACTTTTGGAAATGGCGGAGAATTCTCCTTCATTCAGGCTATAGTTGAAACGTTCGCACAATTCCCGGAAGAATTGTGTGGCGGTATGAGCGGCAGCTCCTCCTTCGAGATCCCCGGCTGTTCTACTGTTAATGATCCGGATATCATGGATATGGCAACGCAGCGGGTTGTTTTCCACAGCGCTGTTCAGCTTCAGATTCAGATCCAGCGTATTATTCAAACGAATCGTCAGAGTCAGAAGCTCACTGCCCAATTCAAGCTGGGAAAAAAGTTCGCCATTCAAGGCGAGAGTAATCACATATAACTGCAGCAACGTTGTGCTGTCAATGCTGTTTTCCGGCAATAGAGGCAGGGCGACTGCGCAGTAAAAAAGACCCGCGGGATAAAATTCCCAGAAAAACTGTGGTTCGGCTCCTTCTGCCGAATGTCCTCGCATGGCTTCATTGGAAGCATACAGCGAACTTTGCTGGATATGTGCGGAAGGCCAGGGGAAATCCTGCAAGCCGGGTCTTTCCAGTGCTTCCAGCTGCCGCCGGCAATCCGTTAACGTAAAGTTTTTTTGCCGTTTTTGCGGATGGATGGCAGCTTCGAAGAAAGGTTTTTCGCGCCAGACTCGATTGCCAAGCACTTGCCGTGCCTGATTACGTCCATTCTGCAGCAGGTCTGCAAATTCCTCATCGGAGCGTGGTTCGACTGCCTGGCGGTCTTCATAGAGGATGCCGCGCAACATGCGTCCGAGTAATTGGCGTTGATTGCGCAGCGCGCGTTGAATGATTCCGTGCAGTTCGGCGGATCGGTATGCTGCTCTGCTTCTGGCATCCGGGGTACGGATATAAAAAATCCCGCGTTGCAGTTCGTTGTCGCAGATATCATTGCATACGTGCGGCAAATTCCGGAAGGGATAGACCACGAGAACGACATAAATTTTGTCATCGACTTCAGGTTTTACCAAGTCAAATTCGATAGCAGGTTCGGCATAGCGGTTGATCGTCTGTCCGACTTTGCTGGGATCAAAAGAACTGGCCTGTTTTTCCGTCAACCCGGTATAGTGGATCGGATTCCCGTTATTGTCCTCACCGACTCCGATGACAATATAGCCTCCGAGTGTATTGGCCAGCGCCATAAAATGACGGGCGAACTTCGCTCTGCCAACCCGTCCAATATCATTCCAGTCCTGTGCGGCTTTGAAGTCAATCTGCTGATTTTCCAGCCCGCAATAGAGGATATCGCGCCAATCGTCATGTTGATGAGAAACTAACATAGTAAGTGCATCTGGGAAAATCAAACTTTAACAAAACTGCAGTAGACTTCCTTCCAAATATACTCTTTTGAACGCTGTCCGGCAAGTAAAAAAAGACGAAATCTCTGAACTTCAGGAACGGAGAAGTGCGAGGTGCGGGGTGGGTACTGATCGATTACGGATTTCGGTTGTTCAAGGGGGGCATTGGCTTTTTCTGTTGCGTCCGGGCGAAGAATGCCGAATAAATTATGGTGTTTTATCCTGTTGCGTTTTTTTCTGATATACCCGAACGTAATCCACAGTAAATTCTGTCGTGAAGTCTGGGATTTCGCGGATTTTTTTCACGCCTCCTTGAAAACTCAGAATCAGGTTCTGATTTTTTCTGGTAATAGGGTGCGTCTCTGCGTTCATTCTGAGGCTTTCGATTCCATCGATATAAAACACATATTCATTTGGTGTCCATTCAAATCCTACGGTATGGAAGCCTTTGCTCAAACCCGGTACGTTGCAGGGGCGTGTGCCGCCGGAGAAGCTGATGCGTTTCTTCTGTTCCGGGTCATAACTGTACCAATGGGTTGTGTGCGATAGACTTTCCCGGGACGGGTTGGGGCATTCCATGATATCGATTTCCATGCCATATTCCACGGGATTGTAAGCATCCATTTGTCCTTCCGGGAGCATCCAGAAGGCAGGGTTGACCAGGTCGTCACAATCATGGAGTTTGAAACGGCATTCAAAATAGCCATACGTCCAGGAGTGCAGGCCAGTTGTTGAGAGTCTGGATTGCTTCACCACGCCATCTTTGCCAAGCGTAGTTCGCATCAATAGGTTTCCCTGGCCATCCGTTTGCAGATTTTCCGGACTAAAAATATATCCTCTGCTTTCCCGGTAATCGACCAGATCATAAACTTTCCACTTGTTTGTATCGACTTTATCGCCAGCAAACTCATCTGCCCAGACCAGTTCATAATCCGGGGCGGGTGGGCCACTGCGTAGGCTGTTTTCCTTGTGTGCTTTTTCGTAATTTTCATCAAATTTATTGCCGTAGAATTTATTGAAGGATTTTTGTCCAACGGCTGGGTTTATTGCTTCTAGGATCAGTCGGTCAAAATCGACAAAACCTTGTTCTTTTGGAGTGCGGTAGAGGATGAATTCCCATTCTCCGGCCTTGGAAGGGGTCGGAGTAAATACGACTTCGAAATAAAACCATTGGCCGGATTCGAGCATTTTTGCGTTGTAATGCAAACCACGACCATTGCTCCAGTTGTCACAAGCGACAACGACGGTGCCTTTCCCAAGAAAGTTGACGCCTCGGATATATCCGGACATGCGGTATTTTTCACCGGGGATCAGAACTAAACCATTCTGGCGACAGGCGACATAGCGGAAATCCCCAGGGGCTAAGCGCAGTGCTCTCCCGTCATGCAAGCCGTCAGTATACTCGGCATTTTCCATGCCCAGGCCGGCCCAGCCGCGCGGTGGTATGCGTTTTTCTCCTTCGCGAAAATATCCATTCCGCAGAAGGTTGGGGATCTCAATTTCCAGTCGGGTATCCTTGGGCATTTCGTTGGCGGGTTTGAAAATCAGGCTGAAGGTTCCTTCAGGCAATTCAGGAGTTATTGAGTTGCTATGTTTTTGCTCTTCTGGAGCAGCAAAGACGATTGCGCAAAACAATACCGATAACAGGAACAAAGGATGACGCTGCATTTCAAATCTCCATAAATAGGGATACTGATAGCCGATTTTTCAGCGATGGGTGCAAAAGCATTTTTCAGTCTGACATCAGGCGATTCGTGCTTATTGACGGATTCCCCAGAACCTGTTACCGGGGTCGGTGGATTTTGTTGATATATTGAAGGTATCGAGATGGAAGCCGTGCACATTCTGGGTTTCAACATGGTTGTCCATATACAGGACATTGGATTGTCCTTTATGCCGGAACACCCGGTTGACTACATAATCAGAGGATAAATCGGAAAAGTTGGAGGGCAGCGTATAGGCGGTATTGGTTCCCCCGTCGATCATCTGCATGATTTTGTGAAGATTGCGCTGATGTTGCAGGAACGTTGCTACATGCAGGTGATTTCCGGCGGCCCGGAACGGGGTATAATTGTCGCCCCACATCAGATAGTAATT
>JBAXYW010000396.1:0-4059 GCA_041670605.1 Lentisphaeria bacterium | reverse complement strand
GGAAAGCGGAATTATAGTATGCAAGCTCCAATTGAAAGGATCCGTAGCTCAGTGGTTAGAGCAGGTGACTCATAATCTCTTGGTCGTCGGTTCAAATCCGGCCGGATCCACCAAACTTAACACCTTCCAGAACAGATACTTAACAAATAATCTACTGATTCGAATCGTTACCCTATTTTCCTTTGTTTTCCCCTGTTTTTGAAGAGCATACAGCTCGAATGGTCAAGTAATGGTCAAGTAACTTTTGAGCGGGGAAAATTACGGCGAGTACTGCCGAGAAAGTCCTCTTCTGCTCCTGCCCTTTACTTGAAAAGATAAACTCAAATTCCGGAAAGCAGTATCCGTCCCCTCTTTCCAGAAAAATCATCACTTTTTTCGTCTCATTACTCCTCATGAATTCGACCAGTGCTGCAACAACCGTTGAAAAAAAATTTCTCAAAAAGACGAAGTAGTATCCAGTTTGACATAGAGTCCCTCTTTGAACTCATTCCCATTTTGATTTTTTGATATAAATTGCCAAAACTTATTTGTATTGAAATTTTAATATATTTATCCGATTTTTTTCAAATAAAATCATTTGTATCAAGATAGATATAAAAATTATCTTTTGGCAAAATATTATAATTATTGATGACAAATATGCCGAACGAAAAATCGGGGCCCAATTACGCGAGATGCGTATCGCCAGAGCGGAAAATTGGCCGCAAAATTTTTGTCTAATTCACATTCCATTGTAGGGTAAACAGCTCCTGAACCTCCAATGCGGGAGCGTAATCCCGACGAACTTGCATGAGAATGAGCTCTTTTTTCTGGGCCAACATCTCTTGTTCATTCCGGTACTGCTCCCATTGGCAGTCGAATTCCAGTTCCGTTCGTGGAGTCCGTGTCAATGAAGTCAGACGGTTCCGGTATTCAGCCAGCTTCTCTTTTTCCCATTGGTTCAAGCGAGTTTCGAAATCAGTGATGTATCGGTCGAAGGTCTCCTGCAAATGCGTCTGCTCTTCGGCCATTCGTTGGGCTTCGAGTTGTTCCAGGTGCTTCTCATCGGCCTTTCCGGGCCTTCCCGGGGCGATTCTGGCGCATTCCAGCATCTGGATGCAATCGTGTTCCAGTAACGCTTCAGCTGCATCAGAATAGCCCGTATAAACGAGTTTTTCATATTCGTAATGGCATCGGCATTTTATCACGCTCACTTGAAGAAAGCCGGTTGTCCCCGGCAGGATTCCAGGAGGGATGGTCGCTCTTGCATGGGAGTTGGAGAAATTCCGGCATTCATCCAGAGCACATTGTACGATGGGGTGTTGTTGGTTCAGTGTCCGGTATCCTCGGCGCTTCGAGTGAGGCAGCAGGGAATATTTTCCCGGTTTCAGGCGGATTCGTTCGTGTTCAAGTTCTTCAGGGATGAAAAAAGTCATGGTCTTGTCACTGAACGTGCCGAACTTCCCATAGACGGATTTGCAGATTTCCCAAAGTTTGCGTCTCTGCTTCTCGATATCTGCGTTCAATTCCGGAATGGAGTTGCAGAACAGATATTTTGCCGGTCCCCAGGAATCGTCGAGTTTCGCCGGAGTTTGCTCTATACGGTTGAACGCCTGATTGATTTCTTCCGGAGTCCGGCATTGGAGAAAGATTTCTCCAATTTGACGTTCAAACAGTTTCCCTTCCTGCGTTTGTTCGCCCAGGGTGGAGTTGCTGCTTCCCAGTTCCCGGTTGAAGAGCTTCAGCTTGCCGGTCAGGATTTCCAATAACCGTTTTTCAGCAAGATTATCGAGATTCAGAAAGTTTACGACCACCACATCGTTTTTCTGGCCGTAACGGTGACAACGACCGATTCGCTGTTCCAATCGCTGCGGATTCCACGGCAAGTCGTAGTTGACCACCATGGAGCAGAATTGCAGGTTCAGTCCTTCGGAGGCGGCATCGGTTGCAATCAGAATATCGGCCTTATGTTGAAAGTAGTCCAGTATCGCGGTCTTGCGGTCGAGATTGGGATTGTGCTTCAACCGTTTTGAAGTTTGGAATTTCTCTTCCCAGTCGGAATAGATTGCCTTGGCTTGTGGATTGAGATTATCTCCATTTATCATTACGACTCGTCCTTTGAAAGCCGGAATGGACTGAAGCAAATTGAAGAGGAACTGCTGAGCCTGGAGAAATTCCGTAAAGACCACAACTTTCCGTTTCCCGGAGTGCTTGAGCCTTTCTTCAAGGGCCAGAATCAGTGATTGAGACTTTCCCGCACTGTGGGTCTGACTTGCCAGTTGATGCAACTCCCGCAACTCTTCGGCTTCATGCCTGAGCTCTTCCAGTTCCACGGAAGTGAGGTTGCGCCTGTAGTGCTTCGGCTTCAGGAGAATTTTCTCCATCTCCTTCAATTCCTCGGCAGAAGTGTTGAGGTCCGGAGTAAATGCCGATGGGGAAGCAAGCTCCCGCAACCGTTCAGCCAACCGTTTCAAGGTTTCGGCAAGATTCGAAGGGCAGGAAGCCAACAGCCGCCGCAAGGTCATTTTCAAAAGCTGGCGATTCCCGACATTGAGACAGTGGAGATTGTCCTGCCGTAGAAACTCTTCCATGCGCGCATACAACCGTTGTTCCGCCGCGTTCAGTTTGAAGTTGTATGTGACGGCAATCCGGTTGACGAAATTCACTCCCGAGTCCTTGCGGAGGGTCCGCACCAGCAGAGGAGTCCACGGTTCCGAACTGTTCTTCTTGGAATCGGTCGGGAGATATTCGTCTATAAGCTCCGTCAGGGCACGAAGGTCTTTCATCGAGTTCTGAATCGGAGTCGCAGTTATCAGGAGCTTGGGAACGTCGCGCAGGGCATTCCTGAGTGCAGTAGCCATTCGACCGTGAGGGTTGCGCAGATTGTGGGCTTCATCGATACAGCAGAGGTCCCAGGGGAGTCCGGAAAGATATTTTGCCTTGTTGCTGGCGAAGTGGTAGGAACAGAGTACAATTTTATTGCTGATGAAAGGATTCGGAGGATTCTTGCGCCGAAGGTATCGGCTGTTCACAATGGCAACGGGAAGTTTGAATTTTTCCTCCAACTCCCGGCTCCATTGCTCAAGCAGACTGGCAGGAACGATGACCAATATCTTGCGTTTTCCCTGCTGCCAGTGCTGGCAGATGACGATGCCCGCTTCAATGGTTTTGCCAAGGCCCACTTCATCGGCAAGGATGACCCCGTTGTACTCCCGCAGGGATTTCAGGGCGCGATTGACGGCGGTAATCTGGTGAGGGAGCGGGTCGATTTGCATGTCGCTCAAGGCAAGCGCAAGGCTGCTTGCTCCCGTGTCCTCATTCCGAAGGGTTAGTTGCCAGGCCCAATATTTAAGAAATAATTGCTGCATCCGTAAAGTGTCCGACTTGAAATCGAGAATAACAATAGTACATTCTCAAAGGAATATCAAGCGGGAGATTAACCAATCGTGGCAAAAGAGCAGAAAAAACTGGAACAGCATCCATTGGCAAAGCTCTTTCCGTCTCCCGATTCCGGAACGTTGGATGCGTTGAAGAAGCGGATTTTTCATGCCGGGAAACTGAAAACCCCGGTGGTGCTCTTCGAGGGGAAAGTCATCGAACACTGGCCCGAATACGGTGCCTGTGTCGAATTCAGTCTGCCGTTCACGACCATGGAATATAACGGGACCGAAGACGAACTGGTCGAACATCTGCTTCAAGCCAATACACTTCAACTGGGGAAAGTCCATCGGGCCTTACTTGGGGCATATCTGAAGAAACTCTATCGAAAGGAATCCCAAGCCAACCAATCGGCGGGAGGCTCCGGGGCAACCTTCATCCCGAAATATCATGCCAGGGATGCGGCGGCGGAAAAGATGAAAATTTCTCCCCGCCTGATTGCCGATGCCGAACGGATTCTCGATACGGGGAACGACAAGCTGCTGGAATTGGCTCTTGCCGGAACGTTGAGTATTTCACTGGCTGCGAAACTGGCGAAAGAGAAGTCCGAGGAACTGGATTCCGTGCTCAAAGCGTTGGAGGAGTCGTTTTCGAAATATCTGCCCGCACTCAACACGGAAAAACTGCAAACCGAGGACAAGC
>JBAXYW010000395.1:0-4065 GCA_041670605.1 Lentisphaeria bacterium | reverse complement strand
GTCGCCTCCTGGACCCTCCTCTTGAATCCTTCTGCGTCCCCATTGCTGCTCGACAGATGGATCAGCCATATCTCAGAACAGCGTGACAGGTCGTTTGCCTTGAGTAGTTCGATGCAGTTCTCGATCGACATATGGGATCTGCGCAGCCGGTGAGCGCGAGGGTCGTCCGATATTTCGTCTGCGCTGTAATTTGCCTCGATCATGATGTGCGTGAGGCTCTGGAATTTAAACTGCGTGTAGTACGTATCAGTCATGAACAGGAGCCTCTCTCCGGTGACTTGGCTGTCCACAAGATACCCGACCGGCTCGGCCGCGTCGTGATGCACTTCAAACGGCAATACCTTCAGTGATCCGATTTTGAACGAAACCATCGGAACGATTCTGTGCAGTCTGTATCCGTCCAGATTCGCGGCCTCCGCAGTCCCACGCGTCATGTAAACGTCAACCCCGGATTTCATGACGTCACGGACTGATTTTGCGTGGTCCCCATGCTCATGTGTGACTAAGCACCCAGAGATACCGGACAGATCGAAGTCGCAGCCTTGCTTTATTTTTTTGATTGGCAAGCCTGCCTCCAGCAGAAGCGCGGTTGTGCCATCTGATATCCTGTAGCAGTTTCCGGACGATCCGGAGCCGATTACTTTGATCTCCATTAGAACGGATCATCCTCCTTGACCTCTCCGGTGGCGACATCGACATCCCTAAACTCAGCGTCAATTATTTCTGAGTTTGCATTCTCCTTGATTTCCTGTTCGACCGCTGCCGCGTCTGCTTCATCGCTGGACTGTCTTGAAAACTGAACAACCAAGTTGCTGTCGTCCGAGCTGTCAATGATCGCCTTGCAGGCCCGCCGGACTACGGTTCTGAGCGCCATGGATTCCGGGTATTTACCGTGTGTGCTGTCTGGCTTGATGCTTCCGTCTGCGTTGACTGGGTTGGCCTGAGACTGCTTCCACGACTGCTTGATCTGCTCCCACGTCATAACCGTGGAGACCTCTCTGCCGTCCTTGTAAACGATGGTGGCATAGGCATATTCGATTGGATTATTTTTATTGGCAGGCTTTTGCTTATGGCGAATTTTTGTGGTTTTGCCGCGGTCGATGTCGTAATCAAATTCGTCATCCTTGAACACTGCGGCCGGATAAATATCCTCGATGCTGGGATCCACCTGCTTTGCCACGACGATGTCACCGAAATAGCTACGCTGCATCGTCAGCCGTTCCCCATATGGCAAAAAATAGCACTGTTTCTTGTCTGGGTTCAGCCCTTGGACGCACATACTCAGCAGCGCGCCTTTGATGCTGTCTGCCGTACAGGATTGAGTCACCGGAACCTTGTTTTTGTCCTTAATGTCCGGCAGCATCAGCATGGCGGACTTAAGCGCGTTATCGACCGAATAGTTTGCCGGGAGCTGCAATGTGCCGTGGGACACATACCCGCGCACCTGTGTGGATACGGCGGTCGTGATGTCGCTAATTACTGCGATGGAGTTTTGCATTTATTTGTCCTCTCTTTCGTCAATGAACGTTGCTTCCAGATCCGCGATATGAAGCATCAGCGCAAGCGGAAACTTTCTGAATACGGTTGGCACATTTCTGTCGGAATCCCCACCCATGTGGAACCGGATCGCGAACGCCTCTTCTCTGGTCAGCCGCATGAAACCGCTGACGATATAAACGGATTTATCCCCATGCCCATATGGCAGTTTGTCATCAACGGAGTAATACGGGACCTTCTCCCACACGCCAGCTTCGTTCTTTACGTTGCGAGTGTCCGGCTTGTAGAAGTTTGTCTTGCAAACGTCGTGGAGTAGCCCGCAGATGGCAACGGATTCAGCGCCCGGGTATTCGGGGTTGTGGTCAAAATGGATTTTAAAATCATCATTCAGTAGGTTGTGCTCGAGACGATGAAAGACATTAACCGAATGCTCGGCAAGCCCGCCCTCGTGGCAAGAGTGGTACTTTGTGCTTGCGGGAGCGGTGAAAAAATCAGATTTTTCGAGCCACGCCAGGAGCTTGTCCGCACCGTCACGGTGAATATTTTCCTTATAGATTTTCAGGAATTCTTCTTTCATCCTGCGACCTCAACTCTCAATTTTTCATCCTCTTTAGATACGATCAGCCGGATGATCTGCGAATCGGACTCATACGGCTTTGTCACGCCCTCCGCGTTATCCACCCAGATTGGAGCTGTTACGCCGTAATACTCCGTCAGTGTGTTGATGATATCGATTCCGGTTTGCAGCTTTTCGCCTGCGGATAAGTTCGTCGATCCGTTCGGATACACCACGTCGCAACACTCGACTTCCTCTCCGTTTTTCTGCATCTGGAACATCTGGAATCGGGCCACCTTGAACCGACCGTTTACGGCTTGCTCCAGCGCCTTAGCCTGTGCTTTTACGTGTTGCCCACAGAGCGAGACGGCTTTTTCATATCGGCCCAACTCTGCGTTCAGCTCTGTCTCTCGTTTCATCAGCTCCGCAACGTGCTTTTGCTGTTCGGCGGCCTGTTCGGCCTGTATTTTTTCGCGGTGCGCGGCGTCGATTCGGGCCTGAACTTCTTGGATCTGACCAGCCAGCGCTTCAATGGCAGCGAGGTTTCCATTGCAGGTTTCTGCCGCCAGATTATCGAGCTCAGCTTTCAGATCGGCGCATTCTATCGTTGCTTCAAAATTGCACGGCTTAACCATGGAGCATCCTTTTTCGATGCGTGAATCCAGCGTTGAGATCTCAGCCGCGATTTTCTCAGCCATCTTCGTGGCTTCGTCCATTGAGCGCTGTTTCTCTGCAATTTCATTTTTGAGCGCGGTTCCGGCGGAAACAAGTCGCTCAAGGTCTTTGCTGCGCTGCTTGTTAAACGCCGCCTTGGTCGCCTCAACCTGGTCGGCCGGCAGCGGTTGTCCACACGTGGGGCAAGCGTCGGAGCCCGTCCATTTTCTGCTGTTGGCCTCGTGCCATTCGTCGAGTGCGCACTGCTTCTTCCCGGTCAGCAGTTTGATCGCGTCCTCTGCGGACTGCGCCGATGCGTTCAGGGCAGAAAACTCTCTGGTCTTGCCTTGCAGCTCTTCCTCAAGTTTCTTGATTCCAGCCCTAAATTTTGAGTTCTCCGCTTCAATTTCGGCTGTGTACCGGCTCCGCGCCTGCGAAATCTCCGTCTCGGTCTCCGCGATCTTTCTACGCTTTACATTCGCGGCATCGTCGTTTTTCAGGGAGAGTAGTCGCTCTTCCAGCGTGGACTTATTGGCCATTAGTGCGGAGATATCCTGCGGATCCGGCAGGACTGCCGGAATCAGCCGCTTAGCTTCTGTGATTGCGTATGGGATCCCGTCAAGTTCTTTCTGCGTGGTTTTTGCGTTCTGTTTTGCCAGAGCGTAGAATTTATCGAATTCCCGGCCGCACATCAATTCTGCAAGCGCCGGAGCAGATTCTACATTCAACTCCCCCGCGATCTTAACCAGCGTCTGGCGTCGCTCCTGCCAGCTCAGAACGCCAGTGAAGTGATGCGGATTCGTAATCAGCTTGAATAAATCAGGATCCACCAGTTCGCTCACGACAGACTGATATTCGCCAGCTTTTACCTCGAGGTCGTCCACGTAGAAGTGCATTTTGCTCCCGGCGTACTGGCCCTTCATTTCGCCCTTCTTCGGCCATTCCTCAAGGTAGGCTTTTTTCAGCTTGACTGTTTTCCCGAAGTATTCGAGCGTTGCCTCGACCGTCGGCTCCTTCCCACAGCCCACGTCAGGCTCTGTCGTTCCGGGCTTATGCGGAATCAGGTCGTAGTCCTTCCGGTCGGACGAGTCCTTTCCAAATAGCAGCTCAAGAAACGCATCCTCTGTGGTTGTTTTCCCGGTTCCGTTGCTGCCGAAGATATTCACGTCGTGGCCGTTGGCCGCAACGGGGAGCGCCGGAATCCCGCGAAAATTAGATATGGTCAGATCAAGTAATTTCATCCTTGACATTTCCCTTCTCCCAATTTAAAATCAGGTTGTGTATTTTTCTCTGTGCCGCTCTCCGGATTGCAGTCTGGGGAGCGGGTTTTATTTTGTGAATAGGCTGGTCTGAACTTC
>JBAXYW010000394.1:0-4076 GCA_041670605.1 Lentisphaeria bacterium | reverse complement strand
GCGGTAGCAATTATAGTCTACAGTAGCAGGGCGCCGCCGTACGCTTACGGTTTATTTGCGAGGGAGTCGTAAAACAAACTTTTGCTCTTACATCTTGTGCTCTGGTGGACGATTTTACTGAACATGCGCGAAGCGTATTGAAATACGGAATAAGCAGGTTCAGCAAAAAATCTCTCCAAAATCATTGTAAGATGTTGATGTCCTTGTTGTTTTACATCTCCAAAATAGAATGTTATAAGCCCTTTACCCGTTCGTATTCATTTAGGGTAATGGAGTCGTTGTTTTGAAAACTCAGGGAAAGAAAAATGAAAAACAGAAATAAGTTTACTTTAATTGAGCTTCTCGTGGTAATCGCTATCATTGCCATTCTGGCGGGGTTGTTGTTGCCTGCTCTTAGTAAGGCACGTGCCAAAAGCAGAAGCATATATTGTCTTAATAATCTGAAGCAATGCGGTTTTGCCTTCAATTATTATTGTGATGACTGGAATTCTGTGTTTCCGCCAGCACATGGTGGCATTTATGGAGTTCCCCAACGAACCGGCTCTGCTTGTATCGAATGGCATATGTATTTACAGGAATATGGTCTTTTGCAGAAACACTTGCGTTGTCCGGACGACCCGGCGGTCAGGCAAGGTTTTGATGATAGTGGCCGTACTACCACATGGGACACAAGGCAGAGTTATATCTATAATGGAATGTGTGCATTCGACAGCTATGGTAGTCGTGTTCATCAACCCAGCCGTTATGTGTTGCTTTCGGAACGCGGCGGTGATAAAGCAGGCACCAATGCCGAAGCTCTGGATCATCAAGGGTATCCATCGTTCAAGGCAGTAAGTGCATGGGAAGCGCTGCTGGAAAAAGAACGTCATGCCAGCAAACGGTCAAATTATCTGTTCTTTGATTTCCATGCCGAAGGACTCCCATTTACTGAAACTGTAGGTGACCGAACAGAGTCGGAAAACCGTCATTTCGTTCTAGAATGGTTGAGTGCATACTTATAAACCATAACCTTGTGCCGGGACTCGGTAATCCGAAAAACAATATGGTAATCGAAAAGACGACCGCTCCAATAAAGAGCGGTCGTCTTTTTATACCGCCGTACTTGCCGTTTTTGTGAACGATTACTAAATGGCGAATTCGACGCAAAGTGGAGCATGATCGCTTAATGGTTTTCCGGTTAGCCAAGTGTGTTGTATCGATGTCCATGACTGTATTGGCAAAAGCGATGCATGCCATCAGAATGCCTTCTGAGGCAAGCTGGTTTTTAAAGGATCCCTGATCGATAAAATATACGCCAAAGGTATAAGCAATATTGAAGCGCGAAAAGATGGCAAGACCGGAGTTTGTGATTTTCAAGGCATGGGGGCGTTTATTGAAAGATGCTTTGGCGCTGAATTCCTCGGAACCAATGCGTTCATTGCCGACAACGGTTTCCTGTAGAGCATCATACGGAGCAGCACTGCGGTTTTGGTAACGAATTTCCGGACGAAAAATCAATTCGGGAAAATGGAGTATGGGTAAATCAAGTTTTCTCTAACGCATACAGTTGTGATTGCTGAGAAGAAAAAAGAATGATCAAAGGGACTGAATTTGCAGGGAGTTGGCAAGAAAAGAGCCGTTTGGTCTTGCGCTTATACTTCCTGGTTTCCGGAGGCTTTGCGGATTTCCAGGATTTCCGCCTGGTCGGGCGGATTTTTGCTTTTCCAAATAATCTCGAAGCCATCCAAGAAGACGCTGTAGTTGCGTTCCGGGATACGCTGATAGGCCGGTCGGGGGTCGGAAGCGATCACTTTTTGCGCGAGGTTGACCAGATCTTGCCGTCCGGCAGCGGCCAATAGTCGAAATTGTTCTTCGGCCTTGGGGCTGAGACTGAGCTGCAGTGCCTGGCCATCCGGCGCCTGCGGGGCAAAACCGCTTTTTGCCTCCGGGATGGAATCCGTATAGGGCAGATAGGGTTTGATATCCAGTACCGGAGTGCCGTCCAGTAAATCCAGACCGGAAACTTCCAGACTGATTTTGCCATGTCCGCCCAAGACTATTTTTTCCAGCTTCAGCACTGAAAGTCCAATCGGGCAGGGGCGGAAAGGCGACCGCGAGGCAAAGACCCCGACCCTGGTATCGCCACCCAGACGAGGCGGGCGAACCGTGGCTTTCCAGCTTTCGCGTAGCGAGTCGTGAAAAACAAAAAGAACCCAGAGATGAGAAAAGTCTTCCAGACCACGGACCGTATTGGGCTGATTGTAGGGAGGAAGCAAGCGTATACTGCCGCGAGCTTCAGAGATCAGACCCGGCTGACGCGGAATCCCGAATTTAGCCTTGTAGCAACTTTTGACGATTGCCACCGGGCTGAACGAATAGGGCACTTGGGAACAAATGTCAGTCATAGCTAGATATGCAGAAAAAAGGGTAGGGAAACGGATCTTTCATGTCAAACGTTCTGCCAATGCCTGTAAGGCCGGGCGCATCATCGCCAAACATTGCTGAAATTTTATCAAGCCGCCTTTGCAGGGGTCGAAGATTTCCTGGTCGGACTTGATGATACTCATCAAGGTTCGCGTTTTACGGCGGGCAGAGAGAAATGAGCTTTCCAGTTCTTGCTGTTGGTCGCTGGTAAAGCAGAGCACCAGATCGGCGGATTTGATGTTTTTGGGCAGAACCTGTTGGATACCAAGTTGGATAGGAGTCAGGCCTTCGAGCGCTAGAACCTTGCTGACTTCTTCACAGATCATATGCCGGGGATTGGCACGCAAACCCGCAGATTCGACAGATAAATCCTGTACGCCGGCGTCTTCAGCAAACTTCTTGAAAACAGCCGCTGCCAAAGGACTGCGGGAGCGATTGGTTCCACAGACAAAAAGGATTCTGGGCATTGATTAACCTTTGGCCTGACGGACAAAAAAATCGATCGTTGATGCCAGGCCAGCATCAAAGTCAAAACTGGGTTTGAAGCCGCTTTGCTCCAATTTCTCAATGCAGGCTTGGGAATGTTTGACATCCCCTTCCCGTTCTGGAAGATGAACAATTTCCGATTCGGAGTTGGTCAGCTTGATAATTTTTGCGGCCAGTTCCTTGATCGTGACTCGACCGCCATAGGCGACATTGAAAACTCCCGTGCTTTCGGACTGCGTTGCAAAAAAGACATTGGCTGCGACGATGTCTTTGACAAAAATGAAATCCCGGGTCTGTTCGCCATCGCCAAAGATGGTGATTGGCTGATTTTGGACGGCCCGTGACACGAAAATAGGAATTGCGGCAGCGTACTGGCTGCCGGGATCTTGGCGTGGTCCGAAAACATTGAAGTAGCGCAGGCAGGCTGTCGGCAGGGCATGCTCTCTGCTATACATGCCGCAGTAATACTCACCGGAAAGTTTTGTCTCGGCATAAGGACTTTTAGGCTCCGGAAACATATTTTCCAGCTTGGGAACCGTGGGGTTGTCACCATAAATGGCGGCGGACGAACTCAGGCAGAGTTTCTTTACTCCAGCCTGTGCAGCCGCGTCCAGAACATTCAGGGTACCGATGGTGTTGATATTGACGCATTCCACCGGTTTGTGCATGGACTCCGGGACACTGATCATGGCTGCCAGATGAAAAACGTAATCCACGCCATTCATGGCCTTTTTCAACATTTCTGAGTCCAGGACAGAACCCTGCAGAAGCTCGACCTTAAAAGAAGCCAAGTTCTTTTCATATCCGCTTCGCAGGTTGTCCAATACCCGGACTTCAGCTTGTTGATGAAAATGTTCAACAATGTGACTGCCAATAAAACCGGCTCCACCGGTTACTAATATTCTCATTCGTAACTCCTAAAAGACAGTGAGAAAAGCTAAGACTCAATAACGAAAAGACTTCTTCGACAATGGTATGTTTTTAAACATATTGTTTCAGAACAGCATTTCAAGTTATAAGTTCAGATAAGGACGCGATGAATCGGCCTGAAGCCCGCGGAGACCACGCAGGCTGAACTACAAACGTGTGTATCCGCTGCATTTATATGGAGTGCGGGAGCAAAGCTCCCGCTTTGCAATCTTTGCCAAGCCGTCGCACTCCATAACGCTTACTGGAGCTACGCAGGC
>JBAXYW010000393.1:0-4129 GCA_041670605.1 Lentisphaeria bacterium | reverse complement strand
TCATCCTGCGCCACTAAAAAAGGCTGATTATTTATCAACTGTGCGATACTTTCGTATACACCGGGATAAATAATCAGCCTTTTATATTTTTGTTACCTGTATTCTAAATAAATCGTGTTCCTGCCAACAGATGCCAATGCAACTACTGCTGTTTTTTCTTTTTATTCTCATTGCTTTATGGCAATGATTGTGATATTATATAATTTGCGCATATTGAATGATGAACATTGATAAATTACATTTATATGATATCACATTAATCCGTTTTTGTCAATATATTATTCAAATTAATTATTTTCCCCATAGGAGGTACCCGATATGTCATTTAATCTGACGCTTTTTGACAACAAACTACTGGAAGTGCAGGCTGTTTCCGACATTATGTTATGCAACCAAACGACACAACAATATGCGCTGTCACTGACTGAAAAACAAGCCCTGGAACTCGTCGAAACCCGTACCACTTCCCTTAAGCATTCTGGGAGAATCGAATTTGGCAGCGGTATCATCGGCAAGCTCATTGCTGTTTTTTGTGACTCACCACACCTTTCACAAAGCAACTATGAAAGGGATCTTCATGAACTGATCGAGATTTTTTATTATTTTAAAAATGAAACCCTGGATTTGATGAGTGATGATGATCTGTTGGCAACTATGAAAAAATATTTCGACGGCGTTTGCGGCGGCGACCCGGATCTGCTTAAATCCCGCGAGCTTGAAAGAATCGCCCGAAATGTCAGACTTGGCAATGACCCTGACTACAATGAGCTGGCAGAAGAACGCCAGAAACAAATCGAAACGGAGGCGAAAGAAAATGAATCCTATCGATAAGCATTCAAAAATTGATCAAAAAAAGCTCAGTAACGAATTCTATTTACAGTCACTTCTCCAGGAGGCTTATCTCCAGGGCGAACTCAATGCGACGGAATCCCAACGGATTCAGAATGAATGCATCACGCTGCTGACAAAAAGCATTGATCGTTACACCAAGGGGCAAAGCAGTTCCGTGAGAATTGAGATTGCCCAGAGCATCATGGCTTCCAACTCCTATACCATCAGTCTCTATCTGAAATCATTGCCCAGTATCGCAACCGCCCTTGACCAGATCATCAATGAGCCCATCGAAAAGCTTTATGCTTATGGGTATGATGTGCTCAAACGGAAATTCAAAGTCGCCAATTATTTTTTTCATCTTGTCGGAAAAACCAAAATATCAACCCCGAATCATGCTTACAATGTAACCATCGATCATGGACTCAGTCCCTTCTTCACGCAGTATGATTTTGATTTCTGCGCTCATGAAGCGCCAAGTTCAATCGATTATCAGCTCATCCATCCCGTTACCGACCTGGCTGGCGTGGAATTCATGATTCGGTATCTGGAAAACCTGTACTATGAAAACCTGTTCTGTCAGAAATTTACTGCAACCATTATCGACGAAGTCATGTGCGGCTACAGCAACGGCTATCAGGACCTGCTCGACAATCTCTGCGAGCAGGTGTTTCAAAACGCGCTGGGCTGTACTCTGTTGCAGCAACCGGTGCAGTCTCTGGATTTAACTCCATCCGATCTTCAAAAAATCGGTAATGACCTGAACGGGATAAGCCGGCAATTAATATTTGAGCGTTTGCAGCAAGCAGTAGGCAGCACTTTCAGCGAGCTGGCCATTTCAAACGTTGCAGTCCGACGCTATCTCCAGTCAAGCTTGCCCAAAATAGCCACAAAAATTTACGCCGCTTTGGAAACGGATACCCTGTCCAAAGTCTTTGTCTCCCGATACCACTCTGATACAAAGTCCCCGATCCGCTACGATATGGGTGCCAGAATGGATGATAACAGCTACCGGAAGGTGTTTGCTGAATTGATCTCCTGCCGGTATCTTGAAGACAAACTTCAGATTATCAAAGACTCCATTAAAACACTCGCCGATATGGAAGACCTCCTCATTGCCGGAGCATTAAAAAGCGATGAGTCCGCGCAAGTGTTTGATCTGCTCGATGATATCGAGCTCGCCGTCCTGCTAAAGCGCCATTCGCTTGACCCGGAAATCGATGCCGTTGAATTTTCAGAAGGAGAATTAAGGCTGCAGCAGCATCTCGACCAGTATTTGGCGAATCTACCCCAGCAGCGTCTGGATGCGGTTGACGAACTCATGACCCGCATTGAAGTCGTCTGAAATTTTAAAAAAAAGTACCAAGTTATCGGGTATGATATTGTTTTGCCAGTGTCCGACTTTCAGGTAATTCAAGCCTAACCGTTTCATCTTTCCCAACCTGATTGTTCGATGATTGTTCGATGCTTATTCGCTTCTTTTAATAAATCCGGTTCCGTTGAATCGGGCCACCAGCCGGTCGGTATCATCAAAAATATCGACCGTGCAATTGCAGATACTCTTTGTTGCCGATATTTCCTGTGCCTTGGCAATCAGCCATTTTCCTTGCGGCGGTTTGAAGTATGAAATATTCGCATTGATTCCAACGGTGACCATTCCGCTGGCGTTTGATGCCGCTGCAAAGGCATAATCCGCCAGGGTAAAAATCACCCCGCCCTGAACGATCCCGACGCCATTGAGATGATCTTCGCTCAGTTCCAGTTTGACTTCGGCATAACCCTGCTCGACCTTCTCCACCTGCAAACCGACAAACTTGGCAAATCGGTCATTTTCAATGATCTTAACTTTTTCCTTTTCCATAAGCATCTCCCTTATCGATAAATATCTATTCACTGAAAAAGGTGATCGCCAATTTCAGTTTTCTTTGAATATTTTTTCAGTCATTATACCACTTAATATTCATGACGAAATCATCTATATGTAAAAAACCACAAAACGCCATCAGAAATTTCTTTCTGATGGCGTTTTGTGGTTTGAACGGTTATTTCAGGACAGGCGATTCTTGAAATCCGCATAGCCGAACTGCTTCACCAGCCGGATCTGCTTTTGCTGCGTAAAGATGGCAATCGAGGGCAAATTCATGCCGTTGAAGGTGTTGTTTTTGACCATCGAATAGATCGCCATATCGCCGAACACCAGCCGGTCGCCAGGCTTCAGCTGCTGGTCAAAGGAATAATCCCCGATGATGTCACCCGCCAGGCAGGTCGGTCCGCCCAAGCGGTAGGTGAAAGCTTTCTCCTCCGGCTGCCCCGCGCCGATGATTTCCGGCCGGTAGGGCATTTCCAGTACATCCGGCATATGGCAGGCGGCCGATGTATCGAGAATTGCAATCTGAATCCCGTTGTCGACGATATCCAAAACCCTGGCAACCAGAAAGCCGGTGTTCAAGGCGACCGCCTCGCCCGGCTCGAGGTAGACCTGCACCTTATACTGATCCTGAATCCGGTTGATGCAGGTAACGAGCTTTTCCACATCATAATCCGGCCGGGTGATATGATGTCCCCCGCCGAAATTCAGCCACTTCATCTGGTGGAGATAAGGGCCGAACTTCTCTTCAACCGCGTTCAGTGTCAACTCCAGAGCATCAGCATTCTGCTCGCAGAGGGTATGAAAATGAAGGCCTTCGATGCCTGCCAGCAGTTCCGGCTTGAACTGATCGGCGGTTACGCCCATCCGCGAACCCGGAGCACAGGGATCATAGATGGCATGATCCTGGGTTGAGCATTCCGGATTGATGCGGATACCGCAGCTGCGGCCGGCCGCCAGCGCCTGGTTTTTGTATTGGCTCCACTGACCAAAGGAATTGAAGATGATATGGTCGCACAACGCGGCGATCTCAGCGAACTCATCTTCCCGATAGGCGGTTGAGAAGACGTGGTTTTCTTGACCCATTTCCTCACGACCAAGGCGGGCTTCAAAAAGCCCGCTGGCAGTCGTTCCGGACAGATACTTGCCGATCAGCGGATAGAGCGAAAACATCGAAAAAGCTTTCTGCGCCAACAGAATGCGGCAGCCGGTGCGTTTTTGAACCGCATCGAGGATTTCCAAGTTTTTTACCAGCAGCTCTTCATCCACGATATAGCAAGGTGTCGGCAGCTCGGAAAAAGCATCCTTGAGTGCCTTCATCAGTCGACCAGCTCCGGCGCAAAGCTTTCTTGCCAGGGCAGGCCCCATTTGTTCAATGCCGCCATAAACGGATCAGGATCGAATTCTTCAATGTTGTAGACGCCCGGTTTG
>JBAXYW010000392.1:0-4141 GCA_041670605.1 Lentisphaeria bacterium | reverse complement strand
TTTTACTCGACCTACGGGATCAGTGCGACACAGTGGTACGGCTCGGAGATCCAGTATTTTGAGGCTACGGAGCCCCCAGCAAAATACCGTATGGTCATTGACACAGAGAAACTGGATCAGAAATACAGGGATATTGTCCGGTGCCGTCCGTTTCTGATGTCCGACATCGGAGCAACTGTAACCTTCTCCGAGGTAAACTTGACACCGGTTACGAACGATGGGAAGACAAAACAATAAGGGAAGATCGATCATGCTGGAATGGCAAGGGCATTCATTATTGGGATTGCGGGCAGCTCAGGGGCTGCCCGCCTGGGAAATCGAGATGCTGAAGCCGGACATGAGTCCGGCGGAGATTCAGAAGCCGATTATGCCGAAGATCACCAATGTGGTGGAAAAATTAGGTGCATACTGTTTAATCCTGGACTGGATTTATCAGCCAGAATATGCCCGCTATGCCCGGCAGGATAACGGTCACTGGATTCCGCATAGGCCGGCATCTACCGATTTCACTGCTGGCGGTACGATCTCGGAAACAGCGAACAATATTTTGATCTCCCAGCTGCTCCAGGCTATGATTGATGAGCTCAAGGCTGGGAACTGGGAGGAGGCGGTTCGCCGGGGCGGTGCGCTTGGACACTTCCTACAGGAGCCGTTCACGCCGGGACACTCCACGGACAACAATCTGTTCGAGCAGATCTTCCCGGATCACAATCCCCTGAGGCACTGGCGTCTGCATTGCTGTTTTGACGCTGCTTCGGGCGATTATCCGCCGCCGAAGCCGAAGCTGGCGGGAACTACTGCCGTGGAAGCGGCATTTTATCTCTTCAACTATATCAAGAAGGGAATCCGTTCCGCCCGTGCTATGATCGGTCCTGTGATCGAAGCAGCTTATCGCGGCGAAAAGCCCTTAGATAATCTGAATATCTACCAGGCGTTGCTTAACAAACAGTCCGAGATGTCCGCATACATCACCGCCTGTGCCTGGCATACAGCCTTTTGTATCGCATTCAACCGTTTAGAGCAGGAAGAAATTGAACAGTTTAAGACCTTCGACCTGACGACGGCCATTCCGTATTACATGCATCCGTCCAAATATGTTCATATCGTAGTGGATAAACTGGTGAATGATGACGGCTGGCTCATTCCCATTGATGTCTGGGGCGAGAATAAAACGGAAATGCGTTTTGAGCATGGTTTCGGGATGTACGGACATTCCGGATACAAGTATTTTATCAACGGACAATTCTCGCAGTTCCGCTTCAAGCTGGGCATGCCTTCGCATATTCTGGATAGGCAGAATGAGCACACTCATCTTTGCTTTTCCATCGAAACGGATCCCAGCGAAAATGTGCTGTTTTCCGAGGATATCGAGTATGAGGCGAAGGCGCGTCCGCTGGAAGTCCAGCTCAAAGCTTTTGAACCGGTGAAGGAATACACGGTTGATATCCGGGGCACGGGCACGCTCATCCTATCTTCAAGGAGCATTCCCTACACCAAAGACGATGGTGAAATCTGTTATGCCACTGCCGATCTTGCCATTATCGATCCGATGCTGATCCGATAAACCTGAAGCTTGCATGCGGGGATACGGAGATTCATGGTCTCTCCGAGTTCCTCCCTCAGCTGGGGATTTCGGAAGAAGCGTACTTTCGGTCTCTTCAGGATGCGCTGAAAAATACGGTCTTTGTTCCGGAAGACACAAAGCGACTCTTCTGTTTTCTGAAGGAGCAAGGAATCGCACTCTACACGGCAACTACGAACCCACGGTTTATGACCCTTGCCAAACTTTCCATAGGGGGACTGGCGGATCTGAGCGGGTGTAAATATATCAACGGCTATTTTCCCGGATGCTCCTTTCTGGACCCCAGAGGGAAGTATGCTCTGGACTATTATCAGAAGATCATGAAAGCAGGAGGTTTTGATCTTGAAACCACGATGATGATCGGCGATGAGCCGATGAGAGACAGCATCCCGGCCATGAACGCCGGTATGCGATGGGGAGTCAACATTGACCGGCAGCAGAAGGCTTGTTATATCGAAAAGGACAGCATCCTTTATATCAACTCCTTTGATGTCCTTATTCCCATGCTGGAAAAAGCATGAACAGAAGCCGGGAGAGCCTGTATCAGCAGGACACATGACACGGATGATCTCCGATAGAAGTCTGGACTACAAACGCCGCCGTGTTCCAACGGAGATGCTTCCTGAGAATTATCCCCGGTATATGCCGCAGAGATGGTTACTGACCGATTGTCGAAAAAGGAAGGATATGGGAAAACGTTCTGGTTTGGCGTTTGATCCAACCCTTGTCATCCTAATTGGAATTTATTTTTCCCCCAGGTCGAAAAACATTCAAAAATATCCTACCCGATTTTCGATGTTCAAAGAAAAAACGGTCAAGAAGGAGGATTAATGCGCATGAATGATTTATATTGGAGCTGCGCCAGTAATTGCCATGGCGTCAAGATGCTGGTTCGGTGCCCAGGCGCAAGGCGGTTCAGTACGGCTGTTTTGCGCGACTATCGCCTGGTGGAGCCCTCCGTCTCTACGAGGACATCGAGAAAGCCCACAGAACGCCGCAAACGGCGTTCTATGGCGCATCACTGACGATGACCGGGCATCGGCTGGATCGGCATGAGATTGTCGCCAAAGGGATATATACCAGAAGCGCGATCTGAAAAGTGATCTTGGTCTGAGACCTTTTTCCCATCAGACAGACAAACGCTGTGAGGCACCAGAAAGGATTAAGCAACCCATGCCCATTAGTACACCTCATGACCCTTTTAATCTTCGCATCGTCAGTTGGTGGGTTAAATGGGCTGATTTAGACTGGCCTTCACCCGACAATTTTGACAATATCCGCCGTCGAGCCGATGAGTTGGCAAGCTCTAGTGTCAATGGCGCCATTATTTTCGGAACCCATTTTCGCTGGGATTTTCTTCCATACTGGGATATTCTGCATGACTATTTTGCCACCGTAGCCGATGAATTGCACCAACGCAATATTGTTCTTTATGATCATCATTCGGCCATTCTTGTTCACCGTTATGAGGGTCGTGAACAAATGCGCCAAGTAAAGCTACATTCTGGCCCACATCTGCCATTGGCACCTGCTTCTTCAGCAGCGGCAAGCTGGGAATTCAACGGCTATCGTCTCAACTCGTGGCGACAGATTGACATTCTGACAGGACAGCCAAGCTATGAACCAGGCTATACCGCCGAACATTTCTGCCATCTAAATCCCAATTTTATCGAATCATATCTGCTTTATGTGAAACGACTCATCGCAGAAACTGGTATTGATGGCCTGATGTGCGATGATATCGGTTATGCTAACGGATGGCATTCCTGTGGCTGCCAATACTGCCGGCAATTTTTTCAGGAACATTTTGGTTATGAGCTGCCGCACCATTCTGACCGGACATTTTGGGGCAACTGGAATAATCCAGATTGGTCGGCATATACGGATAGTCGCTTCGACAGCGTTGCCCGATTCTATGCCCGAGTTCGCTCTGCTTTACCCAGCCCAGATTACCCGATGTTAGCCTGTTGTTCGAGCACTTGCTCAGATGATAACGTCTATTCAGCGCATGATATCCTTGACCAATTGGCTGGCTGTAACATTGTAAACCTTGAAATGGTTGGCAATACTCCACCCATTCCCGGCAAAGATTTGACGAGCGACTTATCGGGACGTATTGTTGTTCTTTCGCATCATATGGCTGCGGCCCGGGAAAAGAATTTGCCAACGTTCGGATGCGGCTATGGTTTCACAGAACCATGTGCCAATATTATCTGGGCTATGAACAAGATGCTTGCTGCCAACTGCTGGTTTTCAACTTTGAAAGCACGACTCGGCCTACCGGAAGCGATCCTTCGCACCCTGCCTCACGATGCGGAACCTATCAGCAAAGCATTCCATTTCGAGAAGACCCATCCGGAACTTTTTAAAGGTTCGCCAATGGCGCAAGTCGGCGTATATTTTTCAGCCCATACTCGCAAACATAGCTGTTTGGGTACTCTTAGCAACGGTTTGACCCGAGATTATGCTGACACCCTGAGCTTACTTTTTCAGAATGGTTTCAACCCGGCTTCAATCTTGACGATGCCTGAAAATAGCCATGAATTTTCGGTCATCGTT
>JBAXYW010000391.1:0-4144 GCA_041670605.1 Lentisphaeria bacterium | reverse complement strand
GAATGTGCCCGGAGCTTCCAGCTCCGGATCCTCCCCAGAATGTGCCCGGAGCTTCCAGCTCCGGATCCTCCCCAGAATGTGCCCGGAGCTTCCAGCTCCGGATCCTCCCCGTCCTCGTTCCCCACAACATACAAAAGCGGTCGTCAGCCCGCTTTCCCGTGATCCGCATTAAAGACGGACATACTTCCAACTGACTGGATACCCATCTTTATAGGGCAGATAACCATGAAAATGTCGGGGATCTCCATCAAACACCAGTGGCAGGAAGAAACGATCACCTTCCCACATCGGCAGCTTGCTGATTTCGGCGATCGGATACCAAGCCAGGGTTCCCTCAACATTCCGGACATAAGGCACTCCCTTGAACTCCGTAATCAAAAAGATAAAGGCCAGCCAGTCTTCCTTATCGGGTCCGAAGCCCGTCCAGTTGACCGTCCCCCGCATTACCATACCGGTGACTTCCACCCCGGCTTCCTCGTTGATTTCCCGAATCATACAACTGGCAATATCTTCGGAGGGTTCCATATGCCCCCCCAAACCATTAAACTTGCCATACTGGTCATCCGTCTTCCGGCCAATCCGATGTGACAACAACACTTTGTCACGGGAAGGCGACAATACATACCCGAGCGTGCTCATAATCGGACAATATTTCATTGACATAAGAACGCCCTCACAATTATTGAACTCAACCCTTGTTTTGTTTCTGCCTCAAACCACTCCGGCTTCCCGCAGCAGATAGATCGCCACAAAAGCGACGCTTTTCAGCAGATCCTCAATTTTCACCTGTTCGGCATCCGCATGGGCATATTGCAGCAAGCCCGCTCCGCTGGTCAACACCGGCATGTCAGGATATTCGAAAGCAAAAAGCCGGGAGTCACAGGACACTGTCCAGCCAGTCACTGCCTGACCCTCCTCACGGATACCGGCAGCGATGCCAGCAGCAAGAGCATTACGCATCTGCGGGGAATCCGGATCACCGTCAAAAGCGGCATTATGCAGTTTATCATAAGTGACCTTGACACAGTCCGCCGCCGTAAATTGTTTTCCTTCCAGGCGCAAATAATTCGCTGCTCCCTGAGTCGCAGCCTGGCGCATGCGTTCCATAACTTCCGCGATCTGGTGGGTTGGAACAAAGCCTTGGCCGCCTTCCAACTTCAGCACCGGGGTCTCTTCCGCTTCGTGAAGCTTTAAAACTACGTCCCCACTACTAGCTTGGCGCAGCTTGCCCTTCATGCGATAGAGCATGCGTACCAAGAACGCCATCTTGGTAATCGCGCCATCATTTTCCATGATAGACCCCATATGGCCAGTGGAACCATGCACCGTGCAGACCAGGCGATCCTGCTGGAATTTCAGATCAAAATGATGATCCACTTTCGCCTTCCCGGTCGTCGGATCATTGACCTTCGTTTTGTCACCATATAAAGCGAGATAATCATTCAATGCAGAAGCAATGCCATCTTCAACCAATACCTGCACCGCGCGATTGATTTCGCCACTGAAGCAAAGGTCGAAAGCGACCTCCCCGCAGATCCGGCTGGGATGTTCCCCGTAATGCCCGATCTGTCCATGACAGGTCTGCACAGGTCGTTGCGGGAAAAGCGCGTGCCTGCTTTCCGCTTTAATGACACGGCCTTCCAATTCCATCTGTTCATAAACGAATGCCGACATTTCAAACAAGTTGACGCTCGGACAGGCTAAATCCGCACGATACCAGACCGCACCACGATTGGCCGGATGAATGTTATTCCCACAGCATTCCAAAACAAGAATCGTATCATAGAGTTTTTTCAGCTGCCGATCAATGGCCAGTGACAAAGAGCCATTGCCACCGGGTTCCTCTTCAATCACACACATCGTGACAACGTTGCGTCGAAGACGCTTGCCCGCCCGTTTGAGCACTTCGGCAAGAACTTTCAAAGCCGTCAGCATAGTGACAATCGCTCCCTTGTCGTCACAAGCACCACGGCCATAAATTATGCCATTTTCCAAACGCGGCGGAACATAGGGATTGACAACATCAATATGGGCATTCAAAGCCACCCCTTTTTCTTCCCGACCATCCTGACCGGGCACATAATACAGCAAATTGCAACGATCCCGATAGGTTTCTGCCGCGCTCAAGCCCTCCGGACGTTCTGCTGTCTTGGTAAAATGCAACTGAGAAAAACCGGGGTGCTTCTGAATCTCCGGATTCATTGGACGGCGTTCCAAATGGGCGCCTGGAAATACAAAAGCGGCAAATTCGCGTTCCAGGCTTTGAAAAACCTTGTCTTCAGCATCCCGCATACGGCTGACATCCGCAAAAGGCGAAGTGTCGACGTTGCAGATTTCCAGCAATAATTCCGTCACATAACGGCGCAGTTCGGGAGATTTTACCTGCGCCAAGATATCCTGTACCAATGCTTCCATAGATGTTGCTTCCGTTGATGATGTCCAAGTGTGCAGAATTCAGCCCAATACCTCACGGAAAGCTTCTTGCAATACGGCAAGACCTTCTTCGAGAGCGGCCTCGGGCGTGATCAGTGGGGAGCAATCTTGATACAACCGCCACCCAAGCCAACCGGAGCAAACATCAACAGCCCCTTCTGCATGCATTTTTCGTTGATCGCCAAAGCCGTCTCAGCATCCGGCTCTTTGCTGCCAGGCTTGACCATCAATAAGCCCCCCACTAAACCGCGGTGCAAAGATTTGCCAACGTGCCGCGGATAGCGCGCCTGAAGCTCATCAAGCCCTCGACCCAGTATCGGACCAAGCTCCGCGGCGTGCTCGGTTAATTTCTCTTCCAGCAGAATCTTTAGATTGGCGATCGCAGCAGCGACCGGCAACGGGCTGGCCGAATGTGTACTAGTCATCGATCCCGGAGCATACATGTCCATAATGTCATTTCGCCCAATCACCGCCGAAAGCGGCAAGCTGGAGGAAATCCCCTTGCCGCAGCAGATCAGATCCGGCACAAAATCATAGTATTCCCAGCAAAAGAATTTTCCCGTTCGGCCAAAGCCGGACTGGACTTCATCCATGATCAAGACGACATCATTGCTCTTGCACCATTGCCCCAATTTGCGGGCGTATTCATCCGGTAGGAAGTTTGGTCCGATCCCCTGATAGGCTTCGGAAATCACACCGGCGACATCATCGGCGGTCAAACCATTCTCTTCAAGGACCTTCAAAAAAACCTCAAAGCTGGTATCTTCATTGACAAAACCATCCGGGAAAGGGACATTCACAAAGCCGCCCGGCAGTTCAACAATCCATTCTTTCTGGCCGCCCATGCCGCCAATCATCTGAGCGCCCAGAGTGCGTCCATGAAAACCACCAGAAAACGAGACAATAACATGTTTTTTCGGGCCATATTTGCGTACGCCGTAGGTACGAGCCAGCTTGATCGCATTCTCCGTTGCTTCAGTGCCTGCCGAGAGCAGGAATACCTTATCCAAACCAGCTGGTGCAGTTTCGGCAAGCAGGCAACAGAGTTCTGCGCGTCCTTCATGCGGAAAAACATACGTCGCCAGCAAAGGTTTATCTATGACGGCCTTCAGCGCTTCCCGGATTTCAGGGCGCCCATGACCGGCATTGGCAATCAGAACGCAACTCGACCAATCCAGCCATTTATTGCCCCAACGGTCATAAATGTTGATCCCCTCTGCACGATCCCAGATCACCGGAGGCTGACCGGACATGCTAATCGGCTCATGCGCCGATAAACGATCAAAAATCACCAGAGATTCAGGAACCGGAAGCTTCGTGACAATCGTGCGATATTTTGTCTTGACCTGCGGAACATCCTGGGGAACTAAATTGTACTTGTGAGCCATCCCAACAAACCTTTTTTTAAAAATAAAACAATCGTAAAAATAACCTTTTCAAAATATAATACGAAAGCCAGGAAAAACAATTTTAAAATGGCCTTTTTTGTTTTTGTCAAAAGTTGACCCAATATTGAGCTCGGTCAATCCCTCCTCCAGCGGTATACCTGTGGTGGACTGTTGTCCACAACCTAAACAACATCTTCCGCAAATTCCGTCGATTTTTTTTGCAACTTTTATCTTTTGGGGGATGTGCTTCAACAAGGTTACATTTTATTCTTTGTGTTCCATAAAAGTCATCGAATCGCTCCAAGAAAGGTTTGTAAAAAACG
>JBAXYW010000390.1:0-4151 GCA_041670605.1 Lentisphaeria bacterium | reverse complement strand
TCTTGTCGTTGCCGGTCCCATACTGGGAGCCATCGGCATGTTTTTTTATGCCAGAATGCAAGGTTTCGTAGAGCTGAGCCATGAATTTATCATGCTGGCCTTCCCGCTCACAATAGGGGTCGCTGTGGTTTGGCTTTTCATCCGTCTGGGAATTCTGCGGGATCTCAAACTGGCAGCCACCGGCTTAGCTCCCCGCAATGGGATTCCCCACCACGGCATCCTGTTCCTGATAGGTGCTTGTCATTTACTACTGTTTGGCTGCTGCATTTATCAGTCATGGACTTTGGCCGATCCCAAATATGGTACCCTTTCAGCGCGAATGTGGTTTTTTGAGTCCCTCGTCAACCTGCTGTTGCTTTCGGGGATCTACCTTTATACCCGTATCGAACGGGGATTTTCCAATCAAATTGAAGTCTGAACAGGAATCAATCATGCCTTCCCGAGACCTGCTAAAAATTCTGCTCCTCAGCAATGCCACCAGTGAGCAAACTCCGGATTTGGAACGGATTTCCGAAAGTGCAGTACAAGACGAAGTCGCCGCGGTAGAAAAGGCATTATCTGGTCTCGGTTATCAAACTGAACAGGCCGCCATACGGCAGGTGAGCGAACTCCAGGAAGCCCTTGCCCGGTATGCTCCGGATCTGGTCTTTAATCTTTGCGAAGGGATGGATGGAAATTCGGCATTAGAAAGCCATATCGCATCCCTGTTGGAATTGCTGAAAATTCCCTTCACCGGCAGTAACTCCCTGACTCTGGCTCTGGCCCGCAATAAAAATCTTGCCAAAAAGATTCTGCGCTCTTCCGGCATCCTCACCCCAAACTGGATTTGCTGCCGGGAAATCCCGACCAGCCTGCCAGAAAACCTGCATTTTCCGCTGATCTGCAAACCCGCCTGCGAAGACGCCAGCTTGGGAATCCCGGCCAATGCCGTCGCCCGCGATTTCCCAACCCTGATCCGGATTCTGGAAAACCTGCTGCCAAAATTTGCCGCCGAAGGAGTTCTGATCGAAGAGTTTATTTCCGGACGAGAATTCAACGTCGCGCTTCTGCCAGAAGCTTCCGGCATTTACGCCCTGCCCCCCTCTGAGATTGACTTTTCCGGCCTTAAACCTGGGATAGAGGCTATTGTTTCCTATTCTGCCAAATGGCTTGAGGACGATGAGCTCTACCGCAATACCCCCTCCTATTGCCCGGGAAATCTCGCTCCGGCACTGAAACAGGGGCTCCAACAAAGCGCTCTGGCGGTACACCAGGCACTGGAGGCCAATTCCTACGGAAGAGTCGACATTCGGGTAGATGAGCAGGGACGCATCTTCGTGCTTGAATATAATCCCAATCCGGATATTACCCCGGGAGCAGGCTTCAGCAAAGCTCTACAGGCAGACAAAATCTCATATCCGGAATTTGTACAGAAAGTTCTTCAAGAAGCACAGAGACGTCAAAACAAGGATCCACAATGTTGAATTTGGAAATCAGGCCATTGCAGGAAGCGGATCAAACAGAAGTTGACGAAATCTTAACAGCCACCGGCATGTTCAGCGCAGCAGAAATCGAAGTTGCTGACGAATTGCTGGATGTTTTTCTGCATAAACCAGGCCAGAAGGATTATCAGGTTTATGTCGCCCACATAAACGACCGCCAGGTTGGCGGATACGTCTGTTTCGGCCCGACCCCTGCCACCGAAGCAACCTTCGACTTGTACTGGATTGCCGTCGCACCAGAGTTGCAAGGACATGGCATCGGACGGCAACTGCTCCATTTCACCGAAAACGAATGCCAAGCCCAGGGAGCAAAGCTGCTGATTATCGAAACCTCCTCCAAAGAATTATATCGCCCCACTCAGGCCTTCTACCAGAAAAATGGTTATCAGATCGAAGCCCGTATCAAAGATTTCTACGCCCCCGGCGATGACCGCCTGATCTTCACCCGGAGATTCTGAACCATAATCCCTGCTCATGTAGCATAATCAACGCATACTGCTTCCATATTATCATTGCATGGACAAACAAAAGGAATATTAGATGAGGCCCGGCTTTGCTGCGGCTTTCACCTGTTACTATGTACCAGCCCCAATCACAAGCTATTGCTTAGCAAAATAAAGGAATTGAAGATGAGACTTTGTGCGATTCAGCAACCCTATCCCTTTACTCCGGAAGAGGCCGAAAGCGCGGTTGATTTTCTGCTGTCTGAGCTGGCCGGCTGTGATTCAGAAATGGATGTCATCCTACTGCCTGAATATTCAAATTGTCCCTGTAGTTTTCCTCCTGGCGAAAGTCTGCCCTTTGCTAAAAAAAATGCGGCTCTTCTGGAAAATGCCGCCATCCAAACAGCACAACGCTGCCGCGCCATCGTGGCATTGAGTTTCTGCGCTCCGATCGGAGACGTATACCGGAATACAACCCGAGTCTTTGACCGCCAGGGAAAACACTGCGGGGATTACTTCAAACAACAGCTGACCGAACGCGAGCCACTGGCGCGCCAGATCGACAATTCTTATGCACTGGAATTCCGCCCCCCTGAAATAATTGAAGTGGAAGGGCTCCGACTGGGTTTTATTACCTGCTATGACGCATATTTCAATGAGTATATCGCCCACTTGGCTTACCGGAAGCCGGATCTTGTTCTAGCCGCTTCGCATCAGCGCGCCGAACGGGCAGACATCCTGGAAATGCAGAACCGCGCTCTGGCATTCCATACCAACGCCTTCGTCCTGCGGGCATCCGTTGGCATGGGCGAAGGAAAACCATACGGCGGATGCTCGATGATTGTCGATCCATCTGGACAAATCCTGGCAAACGCCGGGAGCAAAAATGGCAGATTGAGCTGCGAAGTCGGTGACCTGAAACAAAAATACCTGCGCTCCGACAGTTTCGGCGGCCCGAAAATCCGCAATGATGAATTTATTGAAAAAGGACGAACACCATGGAGTTACCGCCCCTGCGGCAGCGCTGTTCGACTAGATGATGCGCGTCTGCCTTATCCACGAATCTGTGCCCACCGCGGCTTCAATACCGTCGCCCCGGAAAATTCTTTGCCCTCCTTTGCTGCAGCCATTGCTTTGGGTGCCGATGAGATCGAGCTGGATTTATGGCCTTCCAAAGATGGAGTACCAATGATCCTGCATGACCCGACACTGAATCGTATTTCCAATGCTTCCGGAAGAATTACCGATTGGACCTGTGCCGAATTGAAAAAGCTTGATTTCGGCGCGAGCGCTGCCGCTGCCTGGAGGGGACTGCAAATCCCAACACTGGAAGAACTCCTCAGAAAATTTCCAAGACAAGTCGTTTTCAACCTGCATGTCAAATCCTTCGAAGAAAGTACAATTTCCAAGCAGGATTTCCTGCAGCAGATCATTACCCTGATAGAATGTTATGATTGCAGCCAGCATGTTTATATCACCGGACGTGTCGATATCCAGGAAGTTTTGATTGAAATAGCTCCGGACTTGCCGCGTTGCATGGCAGGCGGTCCAAACCCTGAAAAAATGGATATCGTAGAAAAAGCGATCGCCTTCCACTGTCAGAAACTGCAGTTTATGAAACCACACTACAGTGCAGAACTTATTGAACAAGCCCATACTCATGGCATCCGCTGCAATATGTTCTGGAGCGATGAACCAGAGGAAACTAAAGCGTTCCTTAAAGCCGGAATCGATACCATCCTCACCAATGATTTTCTGCAAATTCAACAGGCCGCAAAACCATACCGCAAATAAAACAAGAAAATAGGTCTACCCTAAAAAGCAGTTGGATTTTTGAACTCTACAGTGCTCTTAAGTAATTGCTGCACAATCCAATTCAGTATGGATGCCCTTATTTACTTTTGCTTTTTCCTACATCGTAAGTGGGAGTTAGTCTCCGTTTTTCAGATCGGCAACGAACCACGACACCAATGCCGGCGCGGACGCTCCGGCGCTCCATATCCCGTCTACATTCTTGAGGGTGCATTCCCATTTATTTGGATATTATTCACAGCTATCCCACAGAGTGATAGTTCCCCCCAAAAAAACCAGGCCTGGAACATCTGCTTTATTATCAACTTTTTGTGGAAATTTTAGCGAGTGCCTTGAAAGCATGGGTTTTATAGCGCCAAAGGCGCGTACTATGACAGCCCCGGGCAACGCCCGGGGTACCATGCCCAAATAAATC
>JBAXYW010000389.1:0-4160 GCA_041670605.1 Lentisphaeria bacterium | reverse complement strand
GGAAAATCCCAACCGGTACAGCCGTACAATTCGGCCAGACGGTCTTTTTGACCGAATTGACGCGCTGCTGAGCTCAACATACGGGCGATAAAATAATTCGATTCGCGTTCTGATAGGACATCAATGCCAGGCATTCCCATATGCTGATAAAAACGCATGGCGCTGCCACAGTTCCAAGCCAGTCTGGCGAGAGAATCCTCGCCCATCACATGCCCGGTATAACTGAGCTTGTGCTGTTGGCACCATTCCCCGATCGGGACCGCATAATTTTCAATGAACAGCTCGGTCATGACCGTCAAATAATGCAAACGGACAATCGGGAAATCCAGCTCCTGGACATTATAGAAAAGTTCGGCCAGATGATCATACAGATCATATCCATAGCGTTGCTGGATCAGTGCCCGGATTTGCGGATCATAGGGCGTGGAATACGCCGTCTCTCCTGCCCAGACCAGCTGAGTTACCACAAAACCATACTGCGGCTCATCCGTAAAAATCCCTGGCAGAGTTTTGCCGAATTCGCTGCCGCAATGCTGTTGATAAGCCTGATGCGTCACTTGTAGAAAACGCTGCACGGCAGCCGGATTCATCGGATTGAGATAACAAAATCCATTATACCAGTTGGTCAATGGGGCATGCCGCAACGTGAATATCAACATGGTCTCCCCGGGTTGCACCTCTAAGCAAGACCCGACTTTGCGAAGCCCGGTAACCTGATCCTCGCTGACTTCGCCCGTAGCAAACAAAGCGACAATCTCACCCTCTGCAGAAAAATTTTTGCACTCTGCAAAAGGGACTTCACTCAGATAAATGAGCTGCATCCGATAGTCTGGATTTTGTGTCACCAGACCGCCGGCATATCCGGAGGGCCAACGGTCTTCATCATACAACCAGGCCTGCATGTTCTGCTGTTTGGCTTCGTCAATGCAAGCGTTTATCAGGGCAAACCATTCATGGGAAAGATAGGGGGTCCCCAATCCGATCCGGGAATGCATAAAAAAACCGCCCATACCCATCTGTTTGAAGGTGCGAATCTGCTGCCGCAATTCCTCTTCTTCCAGTTTTCCATTCCAGGACCAAAAGGGCGCAGAACGCAACTCCACCCCGGGATTACGCCATTTATTGAAAAATTCAGTGTGGCCGCTCATAATGATCTCTTAGGTTCTTCTTTTACAACTTCTATTTTTTAGCGTGGATAATTTCAGTGTCTCAAGATACAGGTTCGAGCATTCGTTGACGGTCATTTCAGGGTACCTGCGTATGTAGGCCAAGCTAACGGTGTCAAGCCCAAGGCCAATAAAAGTTTCTTCCTCTGTATTCTAATGTAATTTCTCTCGTTTCTGCTGCAGAATCCGGGCCGCCCGATCCAGTCGTCCGCTGAGTTTTGCGATTTCGGGGTCTTCCCCAGGCGGAGTCACCGGATGCTCCACCGGCAACTCCTGCACGGTGACTTTGGGTAAAATAATATCCCCATTCAACAACACCTTCAACAGGCTTTCCGTACAACGCACCGAGGCATCCGAGACCAGCAGCAATTCCGCCAGATCCGGCGCATCAATAACCCCCGGCGGCAAAGGTGGCACACAGGCCGGACAACCCCCAACACAGGGACAGTCCTGCAGAATCTGCAAACACAAGGTCAGCGCAGGTTCAATCAGCTCAAAGATTTTTTCCGCATAGCCGACACCGCCCTCGTGGGTATCATAAAGATACAGTGTACTGTTGCAACGTCCGCCCTCTTCCTGAAAAAGTGAAATATCCGTGTCGATATCCTGGACATCCGCCATGCAGAGACTGGGAGCGGCCCGGCGCAACAGATATCCCAGGCCATACAGAGCGGCACCGAACCAACGTTTATCCGCCCGGTCACAGGCTTCCAGCCAAGCCACGGGGGCTCGCATAGCAAAGCCCATCGTATCATATTCAAAGGCAGGCAGTGTAATCGGCCCATAGCCGATGTTCTCAAAGCTGCGCTCCCGGATTTTCTTGTACAGCTTAGGCTGTTTATTGACGTGGATTTCACCGAACTGCAGACGGGCGCCCTGCTGTTCTTTTTCTTCATCAACATCGCCCTGCTCAATCCGGTTCTCCCAAGAGGCCTCCGTAAAATAATCCACTTGCACCTCTTCCACTTGGCAAAGCTTCTTCTCCAGATCCAGATTCAGGGACATGTAGCGTTTGCCAAGATGTTGATAGATGGCATCCTTATACAGGGTACCACGGGCACCAATCGGATCAATCTCCCCAATGACTTCACTGCCGCAGTAGATGTCGACATTATAATCGGTCATCCCCCGCAGATTAACGCCTCTGGCAGGATAATCCTGAAGGGCGAAGCGAAGGCTGTCCCGCCAGGGTTTCAAGGTTCCGTTTTCCGTCAGAGCATGTACTGCCAAGCGGGCAGTCATACTGGCAAAATACGGTTCGTCTTTGCGCAGGGGATTTTCATAGGCCGCACAAGGCAGATGCTGCAGCACAATATAGGGGTTATCGGCATTCAGCCAAGCCTGCTCGATTGCTGTGCCAGTCAGAAATTCCGGGTGGTTGACAAGGTATTGATCCACAGGGCTGTCTTTGGCCAGATAGACGATGGTAGCGGCCTTTCCCTTGCGTCCGACACGACCGGCCTGTTGCCAGAAACTGGCAATACTGCCGGGATGCCCGGAGAGCACACATAGATCAAGATCTCCGATATCGATGCCGAGTTCCAGCGCATTGGTGGTGATAATCGTCGTAATCCGGCCATTGAACAGGTCGCGTTCCAGACGCCGGCGTTCGGACGGGAGCAAGCCTCCGCGGTACGGCTTCACCCGTTCCGCCAGAAAGTGCCAGCGCCCATCTGTAACAGCGCGAGTCAGTCTCTCGACTTCCTGGCGTCCCCGGCAGAAGCAGATTGTCCGGATGCCGCGTTCAGAGGCCTCCCGCAACAGAGAAATCGAAATGGACGCAGGGCCTTTGCGGTAAAGTGTCACTCCCTCTGAGCGTACCAGCGAAGGATTGGCAGTATACAGAATGCGTTCCGGACGGGGAGCTCCATCGCGATCCAGAATTTGAAACTCGCGTCCGCAGAGTGCCTGGACATGGCTGGCGGGGTTGCCGATCGTCGCCGAACAGCAGATAAAAGTCGGGCTGGAACCATGTAAATCACAGACACGTAACAGGCGACGGAAAACATTGGCGACCTGAGAGCCGAAACTGCCTCGATAACTGTGCACTTCATCAATCACGATGTAACGCAGACGGGATAGAAAAGTCTTCCAGTTGCGCTTGTGATTCGGCAGAATCCCGCAATGCAGCATATCGGGATTGCTGATGATGAAATCACCGCTCTGCTGCAGATGCTGGCGCTCTTCCACTGGCGTATCGCCATCAAAAGTCCCCAGGCGTTTTTCAGACGCGACACCGGAAAGCAGCTTAGCCAGTGTCCCTTCCTGATCCCGGGACAAGGCCTTGGTGGGATACAGCAGAAGAACGCTGAACCCGGAAGGACTGTTCAAATACTCATTGAGAATTGGCAGCAGAAAGGACAGTGTCTTGCCGCTGGCAGTGCGGGAAACCAGCAAAGTGTCTCGATTGGCACTGATACTGGCAAAAGCCTCAGCCTGATGCGAATACAATTCACGAATCCCCATCGAGTCCAAAGCCATGCGCAACGATAGATGAAGCTCTCCCGGCAACGGAGCATAAGTCCCCAAACTGGCAGGAATCCTTTGCTTCCCCGTAATATTTCCGGAAAAATGATTCTCTATATAGTCTTCAAGCGTTGACATAAATACTCATCTATAGACAAAAACAACAGGAAAAAACTGCATCAATCGCGCCAAATTTACTGTAACCCCAATTCCGGATTTTCAAAATGTATTCCACGTTTTTCTAAGCGGCTGAAACGGATCGGATCGGAACAGAACGGGAAAGGTCGTTTCGTTTTCTCCGTTCCCTCCCCAGAATGTGGCCGGAGCTTCCAGCTCCGGATCCGTTCCCGTTCCCTCCCCAGAATGTGGCCGGAGCTTCCAGCTCCGGATCCGTTCCCGTTCCCTCCCCAGAATGTGGCCGGAGCTTCCAGCTCCGGATCCGTTCCCGTTCCCGAAGGATTCCACCCTACGCCAGGAGGTCATTTCGGTACAGGTACTTTCGTCGGATACGTACGTTTGTAGTTCAGG
>JBAXYW010000388.1:0-4162 GCA_041670605.1 Lentisphaeria bacterium | reverse complement strand
TTCCTGAATGTTAAACTGATATGTTGTTTCTGAGCGTTGCCTTGCAAGCCCCTGCCGGGGCGTCGTTTGGCTGTGCTCACCTTCCCGTCAGCCCTGGCGTTGTTTATGACGGGCATTCTTGCAGATAACCCTGACAATCCCCGCGCGCCGAATAATCCGGCAGTTGTTGCAAATTTTCTTAACTGATGCTCTGACTTTCATTTTTGACCTTCTTTCCGTCTGATCCTTCCGGCTTTAATGAACACGGTATCATTAAAAATAAACCGCGGCCTTGCTGCGAATTGTCAGTGGCGGCGGCCGGAAACATTTTCGCCGCTACCACAGCGCAAGGAAAAGTTAATAATATAATTCCAGTTTTGTCTTTTGCAAGTCCCAGTGTCGAAAATGGCTTGAGGACGTTTTTTTTAGCGTTTCCGATACGAGATGCGTCCCTTTGTCAAGTCGTATGGGGACATTTCAACGGTGACTTGGTCCCCCGGCAAAATGCGGATGAAATGCAGGCGCATTTTGCCGCTGATATGCGCAGTAATTTCATGTCCATTTTCCAGCGTGACCAGAAATTGGGTATTGGGCAACAGTTCTTTTACGATTCCTTCAATTTTTATGCAGTCTTTGGACATATTGTCAAAATCTCCGGCTTGTCTTTGGTGATTAAAATCTGATGTTCAAAATGAGCCGAAAGGGAAGCGTCAGCCGAGCGCACGGTCCAGCGGTCTTTGCGGTCGAGAACCACTCGCCAAGTGCCCAAGTTGACCATTGGCTCAATGCAAATGATCATTCCAGCCCGGAGTGCTGGCGTTTTTCCGGAGCAGCGGAAATTGGGGATTTCCGGCGCTTCATGCATTTTTTTTCCACAACCATGTCCGACCATGTCACGCACAACGCTGAAGCCGGCTTTTTCGACGACTTGCTGGACTGCCGAGCCGATGTCGTTGACGCAATTTCCATCAAGCGCGGCGGCGATGCCGGCATGAAGGGATTCTTCAGTAACTTTCAGCAAACGTGCGGCTTGTCCCTGAGCCGGGATGCCGGCGCTTACGGTGCGGGCATTGTCCCCGACATAGCCGCCAATGCTGACGCCGACATCAAGGCTGACCAGGTCGCTTTCCTGGATGATCCGGTCGGCTCTTCCGATGCCGTGGACAACCTCTTCATTAATGGAGACACAAATTTGTCCCGGGTATCCATTGTAATTGTAGAACGCGCTTTTTCCACCGGTTTGGTGGATGAAGCTTTTGGCCAGACGATCGAGGTCTGCCGTGCTCAGACCAGGTCGCACCGCTTCGGCGAGTTGTTGTAAGACAAGAGCGGAGGCTTCGGCGGCGACTTTGACGCCAGCAATTTCATTTTCCTTATAAATCACAATGTTTTCTTTTGCCATGATCATTAATTTCGTTGGGTAGAAAAGCCGTCTTGCAGAACAAGCGGTTGACTTCATTTACAGTTTTAGTGCTTTCAACATGGCCGCATAATTATCATCGATGGGCACATTCAAGCTGCTGGTAATGATGAGCAGGCCTTGTTTTTTGTAGTACTCAATCAGAGGAGCTGTCTGCTGGTCATAGACTTTAAGACGTTGCCGGGCGGTGGCTTCGGAATCATCGGGGCGTTGATAAAGTGTGGAACCGCAACGATCACAGATTCCTTCCTTCGCAGGTTTGAGAGTCTGCAGATTGTAGATGGCAGCACATTCTTTGTTGCTGCACATGCGCCGGGCGGTTAGGCGTTGCATCAGTAGGCTCCGGTCGGAATCGATCAGAACGGCTGCCGTCAGGCTACTGTGGTTAGCGGCAAAAATGTTTTTCAGGCTGTTGGCTTGGGGTACAGTTCGGGGATAGCCATCCAAGAGACAGCCATGCTCGCGAATATCGTTTTGGGCGATGCGTTTGTCAACCATCGTCGTAACAATTTCATCGGAAACCAGAGCTCCGGCGGCAATCAAGGCTTTGACTTGCTGTCCTAATTCCGACCCCGCTGCCATCTCATCACGCAATAACTGCCCGGTAGAAATATGAATCACACCCGTGCGTTCGCAGAAAAGTTCGCCCAAGGTTCCTTTGCCCGCTCCGGGAGGGCCTAAAAAAACATAATTCGCCATGAAAAATAATCCCTTATACCGGTATGCAAATCACATAAAAACAACAGTGATTATGAAGTTTAATCTAATAATGTAATGTTCCCTTGGTTTTTTGCAAGAAAATAAATGCGTTTCAGTTGCTACCACGGTGAGAAGCACGGTAATAGGCGTTTTCCATGGACGAATTTTGGGGGGGGACGGGTGTCCACAACCGAGACTTCTTTGCGCTTGCCAAAAGGGTGCCGTGGGCTATGGAGCACCGGCATCCTCGCTGGCATCCTGCGCCATGGTTCGTTCCCGTCCCATAAAACGGAAGCTTCACAAGTCTTAATGCTCACGCAGAAGCCTGCGTGAGCTACTTCCGGGAAATCTCTTTTTATAAGAAAGTACACACAATAGACAAGATTGGGCAGTGATTAAGTTAAGCGCAAGCATTTTATAGTTCAAAATCCAACTTTTTTTAGCTCAATGCCAAAATACGGAGTTATTTAATGCCAAAATACGGAGTTATTTAACGCCAAAACACGGAGTTGCTTTGTTTTTTGAATTTTAGTTAGTATATTAAAAGTTAAAATCAAGCAATGAAATAAATGAGGTGCAGCATGCGTAACTATCTTCCGCGAATATGTGATACTTTACTTCAAAATGAATTAGCTTCCTCCGGGGCGATTTTGATTGAAGGAGCCAAGTGGTGCGGAAAAACATCTACGGCTATGCAATCCGCAAAGAGTATTCTTTATATGCAGGATCCAGATAGGGCGTCGGCAAACTTAACATTGGCGGATACAAAACCTTCCTTGTTGTTAAAAGGGGATTCACCTCGTTTGATTGATGAATGGCAAATGGCTCCAGTGCTCTGGGATGCTGTACGTTTTGAAGTAGATCGCCGGGGAATTCCCGGACAATTTATTTTGACTGGCTCGGCAGTTCCTGCTGACGGAAAAACGGCTCATACTGGAACCGGACGTTTCTCGCGTTTACTCATGCGTCCCATGAGTTTATATGAATCGCACGAATCCAATGGTTGTGTTTCATTAAAAGAGCTTTTTGCCGGGAATTGCGAAATAGAAGGCGAAGGCTTATTGTCGATTGAGCAATATGCTTTCGCAATTTGTCGTGGCGGTTGGCCTGCCGCGTTGCAACTGACTCCGGCAAATGCTTTGCGCACAGCAATCAACTATGTGGAAGCGGTCATCAATATGGATTTCCATCGGGTTGATGGCTCCGAAAAAAATCATGAAAGAGTACGTGTTCTACTGCGCTCACTCTCACGAAACATTTCTACAGTGGCCACCTCACAAACGATCATGGATGATATGCAAGCCAATGACGGGGCAATGTCAGATAAAACATTATCCCTGTATTTGAATGTGTTACGCCGTATTTTTGTTATTGAAGATCAATCGGCATGGCAACCCTCTATGCGTTCCAAAACAGCGTTGAGAATATCCGCTAAACGTCAAATGGTTGATCCATCCATTGCGGCTGCCGTAATGCGCGCATCTCCAGAAAAAATCTTGGAGGATTTTAACACCTTTGGTTTTCTGTTTGAATCTCTTTGCGTTCGTGATATGCGAGTCTATACTCAGGCAAATGATGGCTCTGTTTTCCATTATCGTGATAAATCCGACTTGGAAGCAGATATGATTATTTCCTTGAATAATGGCAAGTGGGGGGCGATAGAGGTAAAATCAGGAAGCCGTCAGATCGATGAAGCTGCTGCTAATTTGCTGAAGTTAAACGATAAAGTCAATCAGGAAAAAATGGGGGCGGCATCCTTTCTTATGGTTTTAACAGGTGGACAATATGCTTATAAAAGACCAGATGGTGTTTTAGTTGTGCCGTTAAGCTGTTTAAAACCCTAATAGTTGTAAGTTCGGGGTGGTGAGAGTGTGTGTTAGCGTGAGCTATGAAGTGCCGGTGTCCTCGTCGACATGGAAGATTTTGTTGTCGCAGGATGGAATCTTTCGGGAACGGGGAGGATCCGGAGCTGGAAGCTCCGGCTACATTCCGGGGAGAATCCGGGGGACGGGGAGGATCCGGAGCTGGAAGCTCCGGCTACATTCCGGGGAGAATCCGGGGGAC
>JBAXYW010000387.1:0-4165 GCA_041670605.1 Lentisphaeria bacterium | reverse complement strand
TTATTGTAAAGAAGAGGCAGAACGGTTTTTGGGTGTGGATCAAAAAGGCTGGTTTTCGGATAACAGGCAGGGCTTCGCCGTTCCGCCGCCTTGAAACGGCAGGTGATTGTGCAGGAAGAATTCCCTTTGAATTTCTAAGTTTAAAGAGGTCTAAATCGGCTACTCAATCGGTGGATTGAAACAGGAATTTGGAGTTGAGAAATGCGTAATCTGAAAATGTGCGGTAACAGCGTTGCTGAGTTTGTCGAAGTTCCGGAACCCGTTCCGGGTGCCGGTGAAGTTCTAGTCAAAACCGTTGCAACCGCGATTTGCGGCAGCGAAATGGGGCCTTACCGAAACGCCGGCAAGCTCAACGGAAATAGCGGCCACGAAGCGGTCGGCATCGTAGCCGCTCTGGGCAAAGGGGATATTCCACTGAAGATTGGCCAACGCGTTGGCGTCAGTGCGATTGCCGGTTGTGGTGACCCCAATTGCCCCCAATGTAGCGCTGGGCGCTACACCTGGTGCGCAAATCACAAGGGATATAGCAATATGCATGCGGAAAAATTTCTGATTGCCGCCAATGCCTGCCATTTGCTCCCGGACGATCTTCCCTGGGATGTTGCAGTATTGATCAGCGGGGATGGGCTCGGGGTTGCCTATCACAGCTCCAGCAAAATTCCAGCAGGAACCAAGATCATTGCAGTGTTCGGCGCAGGCCCGGTCGGCTTAGGCAATATTTTGCTGCAGAAATATCTCGGCAGAACGCTTATTGCCGTGGATAAATCCACATACCGCCTTCATCTGGCAAAACAGCTTGGTGCGGAATATGTGCTGAATCCGGATGAATGCGATGTCGTTCAGGAAGTAAAAAAAATCACCGATGGGGGGGCGGATGTATGCATCGAAGCCGCTGGACGTCCGGAGACTGCATTGAACTGTTTCGCGGCGGTACGTACAGCCGGAACAGTCCTTTTCAACGGCGAACAACCTGCGATTCCGCTGTCACCCAGCGAACACTTCATACGCCGCGACATCACGGCAGTAGGCTCCTGGTTCTATCATTTCTGTGAATTTGGGCAGATGCTCGAACTCTGGCGAAAGGGTTTGAAGGTAACGGCTATTATTTCCGATTACCGCAAATATGCAGATGCCCCCCAGGCATTCAAGGACTTTGCCGCCGGTAAAACGGCAAAAGTCATTCTGGAATACGATTGATTTATTTGGTCCTTCGACGATTTGTTAAAAAAACGGTATTGTCCGGAGTGATGTTGAAAATTTCAAACGAATGAGCAGTCAGAGATGAAACGTTTTTTTGCTCTCCTGGAAAATTCGATTTTTTTGCCAGATTAAGATGTTGTTTTTTTTGATTTCTTGAATTATGGTATATAAAGACTGGCTGACATCGCATTAACTTATTGTTTTTTAGCTAAAACAATAAAGTTTGATGCAGCCAGTCTCTTTTTTTTTCTTGCATTTGACTGGAAAGATGGTTAGATTAAAAAGACTTTTTTGCTGTTAAATCATACCGCAAGTTGCAGTCCACTCAAGCATGGAGAGAAAACGAATGTTCAGCGTTGGTTATGCCCAGGAAATTTTCACGCCCCCGGTCGGAGTCGGCCTGGCGGGGTATTTTAACGCCCGCCCCAACACAGGCATGTATGACGATCTTTATGCCAAAGCACTGATTATCGACAGCAACGGGCGGAAATTCGGTTTTCTCACCTTTGATCTTTTAAGCCTCAACAAACCTCTTTTTGACGAACTCGAAAAGCGCATTGTCAGCAAATTCGGCAAAGATTTTCACGATAGTTTGATCCTTTCGGCGACGCACACCCATACCGGCCCCAAATTTCCCCAAACACATGAAAGCATGGCTGAAGCCGATGAACTCACGCTTTATGCGTTTGAGCAGACGGTTTCGGCGGCCATGCATGCGCTCGAACGCGCTGTGATGAATCTGCAGCCGGGCGAACTGGAAGTTGGCTCTGTCTATAACAATCCCTACGCCTTCGTTCGTCGCTACTGGATGAAAAACGGGACTCTGGTCACCAATCCCGGCTGGCGCAATCCGAACATTGACAAACCGGAATGTGATTATGACCACAGCATTCACATTCTTAAAGTCATACAGGGAGATCGCATTGCCGCCCTGCTATGCAATATAGCCAATCACGGTGATACGGTTGGAGGCAATCGGGTCTCGGCAGACTGGTATGGACGCTTTACGCAGGAAATGCAGCATCAGCTGAAAGCAAGCATTCCTGTGTTGGTGGTTGACGATGCCTCTGGCAATATCAATCACTTTGATTTTCAACAGCAGATCAACCAGACCTCCTTTGCCGAAGCCACCCGTATCGGACGCGGCTATGCGGCAATTGTTCTGGGCGCGCTTGACAAACTCGAGCCGGTCACCGGGGATGACGTGACCGTTCACAATTCGACGGTGGTTATTCCGCATCGCAAAATCACAGCAGAGGAACTGGCCGATGCAAAAAACACTCTGGCGACGGTGCCTGATATTAAAAAAGAAGGTGATTTTGAGAGCCAGGATCTAGCCAACAAGGTGCCGGCTGCTTTGCGTTATTTTGCTCAGCGGGTTATCGACTGTCATGAAAAGAGCAAGCCATCTCACAGCTGCCGGATTACCGCAATCAAGATTGGCAGACAGGTGGCATTTGTCACGCTTCCGGGCGAGCCTTTCAACGGTATAGCCAGTGCCATTCGTGATAAAAGTTCCTGCAAATACACTTTTGTGATCGAGCTGTCACAGTCGGTTTCGGGATATGTTCCAATGCCGGAATGTTTTCCACGCGGAGGATATGAAGTCCAAGCCGGCGTGGATACCGTTGCCCGCAATGCGGCCAGCGAAATCATCAACGCATCAATCGCAAATCTGTCAGGAACCGAAAAGGCATTATAGGGATGAAAAGTTTACAAATCGGGATCTGCGGCAATACGGTAAATGCCAGTCTTTATGCAGCGGCCGGATTCGATTATATGGAGATCAGCGTCGCCGGTGAACTTATGCCGGAAAAACCCGCATCGGACTTTGCTCCGGTACTGGAAAATATTCGTTCTTCCTGCATTCCCTGCAGTTGTGCCAATGGCTTTCTGCCCCCAGATCTGAAAGTCTGTGGCAGCGAGATCGACCGTAAACGCTGGATTTCTTATGCTGACAATGCCTTTGCGCGTGCCAGGGAAGCCGGTGTAGATACGATTGTGTTTGGCTCCGGGGGAGCAAGAAGGTGTCCCGAAGAATTTTCCGTTGCCAGGGCCTCAGAACAAATCCTGGAATTTTTATTGACAATCGCCCCCTTGGCAGAGAAACATAAAGTCACTCTGGTTATCGAACCCCTGCGTAAAAAAGAGTGCAATATGCTTACCAACGTCGCAGCCGCGGCAACTCTTGTTTCACGAGTCAATCATCCCAATATCCGCCTTCTGATTGATTCCTTCCATTTTTTTACCGATGATCTCGACACAGAAGCCTTTGTTTGGAGTCTGCCGCTGATCACTCATGCCCATGTTGCAACAGTACCAAACAGACGTGTGCCCGGTTTCGAAGAATGCGCCCTGACGGAATTTCTGGAAATCCTCAAAAAGGGAGGCTATCGCGGACGAATATCGTTTGAAGGAAGTATTGATGACTTCAAAACGGACGCCAGAAAATGCCTTGATTATCTTCGTAACAGCTGGAATACCTTGGGGTAGACTGACGTCCATACCCTTTGTAAGTTGTAAGTTGAATGTTGAGCTTTTGCTTCGGCAGTTTCTGTGTTTTCTGATGGCTCTTCTGTGTGATCCGGCTGAATATGCTTGGCATGCCGGTATTCTACGTTTTCATGGTCCGCCAGCATTTGGGACTGAACCATTTGACCCGAAAAAAGGATGACATCGAGTTGGGCTCGATGGTAGTTCAATATTCTTCGCGGATTTACAGAAAATAATTTGTTTATTGTTCTGGTTCACATCCTTCAGTCGCAATTTCCTGTAGAACGGTGGTGAAAGCGGCTTTCGATATGGAGTGCGCCGGCTTGCCGGAGCTTTGAAAGCGGGAGCTTTCGCTCCCGCACTCCAAAGTGGCACTTTTTTGTCAAATTAAACGCAAATTCGGCAATAATTCGTTGATATGTGTGAGGTCGTGTTGACCAATTCAATCTCGCTGGGCTTCATCAGCAACAGG
>JBAXYW010000386.1:0-4165 GCA_041670605.1 Lentisphaeria bacterium | reverse complement strand
TTCAAACACAAAGGCGTCGTTTGCGATCGCTGTGGTGTTGAGGTGACTTTATCCCGGGTTCGCCGGGAGCGCATGGGGCATCTGGAATTAGCAGTCCCGGTTTCGCATGTCTGGTTTTACAAATGTTCTCCGAGCCGTATGGGATTGATGCTGGACATGACCCAGAAGGCTCTTGAACAGGTTCTCTACTATGAATCCTGGATCGTTACGGATCCAGGAGACACTCCGTTGCTGACGAAACAGCTGCTCAGTGAAAAAGATTTCGTTGAAAGTCGTAAACTCTATGGCGATGCTTTCAAGGCCGGCATGGGGGCAGAAGCCATCGAGGAGCTGTTGGGGAAAATTGATTTGGAAGGCATTCAGCGCGAACTGTCTGAAGAATTAACGAACAGCAAGAGCAAGGCGATCCGCAAGAAAGTCGCTAAACGAGTTCGTTTGATGGAGGGGTTTCTGAAGAACAACATGGATCCCCGTTGGATGGTGTTGCATGTATTGCCAGTGATTCCCCCGGAACTGCGGCCTTTGGTACCTTTGGAGGGCGGGCGGTTTGCCACTTCCGATTTGAATGATCTGTATCGTCGAGTGATCAATCGCAATAATCGCCTGCGTAATCTGTTGAGTATTCATACGCCGGAAGTCATCATCCGGAATGAAAAGCGCATGTTGCAAGAAGCTGTCGATGCCTTGATGGATAACGGACGGCATGGCCGTGCGGTTACCGGTACGGGCAACCGGGCTTTGAAATCTCTTGCCGACATGCTGAAAGGCAAACAAGGCCGATTCCGGCAGAATTTGCTGGGTAAACGTGTCGATTATTCTGGCCGTTCAGTGATCGTTGTTGGTCCGGAACTGACGATTAATCAATGCGGTTTGCCAAAAGAAATGGCCTTGGTGCTTTTTGAACCGTTTATCATTCGCCGTCTGAAAGAACAGGGCTATGTGCATACGGTACGAAATGCCAAGAAATGGATTGAACAGCGGCGGAAAGAAGTCTGGGATATTCTTGATGAAGTTATCAAGGGACATCCCATCCTGTTGAACCGGGCACCGACGCTGCATCGTTTGAGTATTCAGGCTTTTGACCCGGTGCTGATTGAGGGTCAAGCCATTCGCTTGCATCCCTTGGTTTGTTCGGCTTTCAACGCCGACTTTGATGGCGACCAGATGGCGGTGCACCTCCCTCTGTCGAATGAGGCGCAGTTGGAAGCGAAGCTGATCATGCTTTCTCCCAACAATATTTTCTCTCCAGCCAGTGGTAAGCCGGTGACGACTCCCAGTCAGGATATTACCTTGGGAGTGTATTATCTTTGTTACGAGAACAAGCGCAGCCGGGAAGCCTTCCAGAAGACAGAACGTTCTTGCCAACACTGGTTCAACGACTACTTTGAAGTATTGCGTGCCTATGATACCAAGGCCATTCATATCCATGATTTCTTCAACCTGCGAAATCCCTATTATGGGGAAAAAACCGTATGGTCTGCTGGTACCACAAAGGAACGTTTCATCGTGACGACGGCCGGACGCTGTATTTTCCATGAAATTTGGCCGAATATGATGGGCTTCTGGAATGCGCCTGCCGGCAAGAAAGAAGTCGGACGGATGATCAAGGACTGTTATGAAACTGCTGGCCGTGATATCCTGATTACGGTTCTGGATGCGCTCAAGAGACTGGGCTATGAATATGCTACCAAGGCAGGGTTCTCGATTGGCATCCAAGACATGATTATTCCAAAGGATAAGAAAGAACGTATTGCCAACGCGCAGAATGAAATCAGCGTCATCTCGGAACAGTATCGGGTTGGGGCAATTACTGAAAAGGAACGTTTCAGTAAGTGTATTGACGTGTGGACAGAAACCAGCAACAATCTGGCCGTTAGCTTGGGGACTACACTGGAAAACAATGATGGCCGTCTCGAGATCAATCCGATCTGGGCCATGCTGGATTCCGGGGCGCGTGGTAGCCGGGATCAGATTCGTCAGTTGGGCGGCATGCGCGGGTTGATGGCGAAACCATCCGGCGAAATCATTGAAAATCCGATTATCTCCAATTTCCGTGAAGGCCTGACGGTGCTGGAATACTTTATCAGCACGCATGGTGCTCGTAAAGGGCTTGCCGACACAGCATTGAAGACTGCGGATTCGGGTTACATGACCCGCCGTCTGGTGGACGTCGCCCATGATGTCATCTGCGTTGAACAAGACTGCGGCACTGTGAACGGGATCTGGGTGAAAGCGATCCGGGAAGGCAATAAAGATACGGTTTCCTTGGATGAACGCATCGTCGGGCGGGTAAGTGTCGACGCAATCTTTGATCCGCGCACGGGTAAAATTCTCGTCGATTCCGGCGAGGAATTTACCGCTGTCACTGCCAAACGGGTCAGCGAAATGGGCATTGAACGGGTTCATATCCGTTCTGTACTTGCTTGCGAAAGCGATGGCGGCGTCTGCTGCAAATGTTATGGACGAAATCTGGCTACAGGGGAGATGCCGAATGAGGGTGATGCTTTGGGCATCATCGCGGCACAGTCCATCGGCGAACCGGGTACCCAGTTGACCATGCGTACTTTCCACTTCGGTGGTACGGCAACGGCAGCATTCAATCAGAAATCCTACAAGGCCGGTCAGGATGGTATCCTGCGCTATCAGGAAGCCCATCCGGTGCGTACAGAAGCAGGCACCTTTATTGTGCTCAGCAAGAATGGACGCGTTATCCTGGAAAATAAGGAAGGCATTGAATTGGAGTCCTATGATCTTTTCCCGGGTTCGATTCTGGAAAAAGACGAGGGCGAACAGGTCAAGGCAGGGGAAGAGTTTGTGCGTTGGGATCCTTACAATATTCCAATCATTACCCAGAATGAAGGGATTGTCGAATACCGGGACTTGATTGAAGGGGTGACCATGAAGCGCGAAGTCAACAGCCAGAGTGGTCAGGAAGAAATCGTTGTCCAGGAACACAGTGAAGATTTGCATCCGACATTGCTGGTTATGCCATTGGATGGGAAAGCTCAGGAGATTTCCGAACGCAGTGCTCTGGATTCCTACAATCTGCCAGCGGATGCGCATATCGTTGTGTCGGAACATAAACATGTCATAGTCGGTGAAATTCTGGCCAAGACTCCGCGTCAGGTATCTCGTACCAAGGATATCACCGGCGGTCTGCCGCGTGTGGCCGAACTCTTTGAAGCGCGCCGTCCGAAAGAGGCCGCTGAAATCGCCAAGATTGACGGTATCGTCAAGATTGACAAACCCAGCAAAGGCAAGCGTAATATCAGCATTATCGATCCGGAAAATGGCTCTGTTGAGGATCATCCGATTCCTGCCGGGAAACGGATTGTGGTGTTTGATAATGATTATGTCCACAAGGGTGCCACGCTTACGGATGGCGCAGCGGTTCTGCATGAGATGCTGGAGGTTTGCGGCCCGCAGGAGTTGCAGGAATATCTCGTTAACGAAGTGCAGCAGGTGTATCGTTTGCAGGGTGTTGAGATCAATGACAAGCACATTGAGATCATTGTTCGTCAGATGATGCGTCGAGTGCGTGTTGTGAATCCCGGACAATCCCGTTTCCTGTATAATGAAATTGTCGATAAGCGGGAGTACAATTTGGAGAATAAACGGGTGCTCGAAGAAGGCGGCGAGCCGGCGGAAGCCCAGCAGATTTTGCTGGGAATTACCAAGGCAAGTCTGGCGACGGACAGTTTTATTTCGGCAGCTTCTTTCCAGGATACGACTCGTGTTCTGACCGAAGCGGCGACTCTGGGCAGAGTCGACTATCTGCATGGTTTCAAAGAAAATGTCATCATGGGACATTTAATTCCCGCTGGTACGGGGTATCACAAAGTGCAGAATGTAAAGTTGGAGCTGTCCGAAGACGCGTTGGAGAATGATGCAAATGCAGACCTGCATGCCATGCTCAATCTCTGATACAGACATCGTTTCGTGAAAATACAAGAAGCCCCGTTCGTTCAACGAACGGGGCTTCTTGTATAACTTATGTAACGCATTGGGTACGTGTATATTTGTAGTTCAGCTTTCAGACTGCTTTTCCGTTCCCGGATTTTCCCCCAGAATGTGGCCGGAGCTTCCAGCTCCGGATCCGTTCCCGCTCCCGGCGGTCGCAAGCGACCGCCAACAGAACGGCAGATGTGCCGTCTGATTTTCTCGG
>JBAXYW010000385.1:0-4173 GCA_041670605.1 Lentisphaeria bacterium | reverse complement strand
GCTTTCCTGAAAGAACTAAGTTGGGTTTGAGACAGATTGTTGAAATGCTCTTTCAGGGCATCATTTGTTGGTGTCCTTTAGCCTCGGGCGTTGCCCGGAGCTTTCCGCTCCGGATCCGCTCCCGCTTCCCCGAATGTGCCCGGAGCTTCCAGCTCCGGATCCGCTCCCGCTCCCGGCGGTCGCTTGCGACCGCCAGGAACGGCTGATGTGACATCACATTTTCTGTAGTGCCTCTTCGATGCACCCGGTCTTGGGAGGTGCCTTTTCTCCGGCTGAAGTCTGGGGTTAAGTATGGTTATGCGCCTCTGGCGCATGGGGTTTTGCTCCTTTTCTGAATTGTTTCTACCTCTATAGTCCACCCCGTGTTCGTTCGCGTTAATTCTTGATTTCGGGAGGAAAAATTGGCATGAGTAATCTTAGTCGTGGCGAAGCTATCAATGCAATCGCTGAGCGTCCGCTGGGTTCCCCCCTGCCGGCGCAACCTGCCTCAATCGATTTTTATGGCGAAGATGTTTTTCATGCCAACGCGATCCTGCAATATTTGCCAATAGTGACTGCGAACAAGCTGCTGGCCACCATTAATGAAGGACTTCCGCTGGATCCCGCTATTTCTGGTGATGTCGCCCACGCCATGAAAGATTGGGCTATGACCCGGGGAGCCACCCATTTTACCCATTGGTTCCAGCCTCTGACCGGAGGTACCGCAGAAAAGCATGATGCTTTTCTCGAGGCCACCGGCCAAGCTCAGGCTATCATGAGCTTTTCTGGGAACAATCTGATTGTCGGAGAGCCGGACGCTTCCAGTTTTCCCTCCGGCGGCTTGCGCTGCACCTTCGAAGCCAGAGGATATACCGCCTGGGATCCAACCAGCCCGGCCTTTATTAAACGCCATGCCAATGGCGCAACGCTCTGCATTCCTACCGCATTCTGCTCCTATACAGGGGCCGCTCTGGACAAAAAAACGCCTCTTCTACGTTCGTTACAGGCTCTGAACAAAGCCGTTCGGCGTTTGATGGCGCTGTTCGGCCAGCCCGAAGCATATCCGAAAGTGACGCTTGGTATCGAGCAGGAATATTTTTTAATCGACAAAAGATTTTACCTGCAACGCCCGGATCTGTTGCAGACTGGGCGCACTCTTTTCGGCGCTCCACCCCCCAAACATCAGCAGCTCGAAGACCATTATTTCGGTGCGATTAAACCACGAATCCTGAAATTCATGACGGAAGTCGAGCAGGAGTTGTGGAAACTGGGAATCCCGGCTCGCACCCGTCATAATGAAGTCGCCCCTGCGCAGTTTGAGCTCGCTCCAATGTTTGAAGACCTCAATCTGGCCATTGATCACAACATGCTGATCATGGAAGTGTTGCGTCAAACGGCCGACCGCAATTCTCTGGTATGCCTGCTGCATGAGAAGCCTTTTGCCGGTGTCAATGGTTCTGGAAAGCATAATAACTGGTCGGTTAGCTATGGCAAACGTAATCTTCTGGAGCCAGGCAATGACCCGAACCAGAATGCCATCTTCCTCACCATGCTTTGTGCCGTCATCCGCGCTGCCGATTTGCATGGCGATCTGCTTCGAGCCTCCACCGCCAGTGCCGGAAATGATCACCGTCTGGGCGCCAATGAGGCTCCTCCCGCCGTCATCTCCATCTTCCTTGGCGAGCAATTGACCGAAGTGATCTCTCAGATCGAATCCGGCAGCACCGGCAATCGCCGGAAACCTGGTAAAATGCAGATTGGAGTCGATATTTTGCCGCCACTGCCCCGAGATGCAACGGATCGTAATCGTACTAGCCCCCTGGCATTTACCGGAAATAAATTCGAATTGCGCTTTCCCGGCGCCAGTCAATCTTCTTCCGGTGTCAATGTCATCCTGAACACGACCGTCACGGAATCCCTGGACTTTTTTTGCGATCACCTGGAAAAAAAATCTTCCAGCAATTTTAATGCTGGATTACAAGAACTCCTGCGCGAAGTCCTGCATCAGCATAAACGGATTATTTTTAATGGCGACAACTATTCTACGGCCTGGGCAGACGAAGCCGCTCGCCGTGGCTTGCCCAATCATCCAGCCACTATGGATGCGATCCGGGTTTTGCAAGAAGATGCTAAAAAGGTGATCTTTGCCCGGTATGGGGTATATTCCAAGGCTGAACTGGAATCACGCTATGAAGTTTTTTTGGAAGAATATCATCGTAAAATCCGGATCGAGGGTCAGATTGGGCTGGAAATTGCTCGCAGTATGATCATACCCGTCGTTGCGGACGAATACAGCCGTCTGGCCAATGCTCTCAAACTGGCCAGTCAGGACAGTCTGACAGCAGGGGTGGCTGGGTTGCGCCGTTCTGCTGAAGAACTCGGTTGTGGACTGGATGATCTTTACGACAAATGTGATGCGCTGACGGTGGCCCTGAAAGGACTCCATCAAGAGATTATTGCCGCTCTGGCGGATTTGCGGCAGGTTGTTGATGCTTTGGAATACCGCATTGATGATAGCCGCTGGCCGCTGCCGAAATATCGAGAGATGCTCTTCATTTACTGAAGTCCGAAAGGCCGGTCAGACATACCAACTTAACTTGGAACGCAAACGCCAGCCCATCTGATTTTTTTGCCTTTTTTCCCCAGGATCTGCGATGGATACTTCCCGCAATATACCCTTATTATATCGTTACAATCTCTTTACCTCGGTGACCTTGAGTGTTGTTGCCAACGGGGTGCTGATTGATCAGCTGATGCTGAAGTTGAATATCGACATCGGGGATTTTGGTATCATCAAAAGCATGATGTTCTTGGCACCGGCACTGTCCTATCAGCTGGCAATTCCGCTGCTGCGGAAGCTGGATTGCCCTGAACAGGTCTGCGCCTACAGCTATGCCATACGCGTCTTTTTGCCCTGCCTGCTACCCTTTTTAGGGATTTTCGGTGCTGGGCGAGAGGTGATTACGATTGCTGCCATGCTGATTCTCGGGCTCTGTGGTGCGCTTGCAGCGTTTGCCAATAACAGCCTGTCCCTGATCTATCGGCAGACCTTTCCGGAAAACCGATATAATCACTTCATGGGCAAGATCATGCTGCTGATAAGCTTGCCCGCAGTGCTGATTAATCTGAGCGTTGCCTGGATTCTAAAACATTGCGAAAATTATTCGGGCAATACCTACCTCTGGATTTTTGCTTTACTGCAGATCATTACCGTGAGTTTTGAAATCCCCGCTTTCAAGGCGATTTGGAAGGTGCAAACCGGCCCCCGCAAGCCGGTCAAGATTCATTTTCATTTACCGGATTTTATTGTCCCTTTCTATGATCGGGAATACCGTCGTTTTCTGCTGTTCTGTTCTGGTTTCGGGGTGATTTTTGGCATCATCAGCACTTATTTCATTGTCTATCTGTACAATGAGCGGCATTGGAGCGTTATGCGGGTAATGCTCTGGAGCACCCTGTTCAGCCTGATCAGTCTGGCCGTTTCCTCGCTGGCTGGAAAGCGTTTTGACCGGATCAGCTATCCAGCGTTGTTTACTCTGCTTAGCGGAATGATCTTTATCGGTTCCCTGGCAACCGGTTTCGCCTTGGATACGACCTGGGGCATGCTGATCGCTATGATTTTTATCTGGAATGGTTGGGGGTCAGCACTTGGTGCCGTCTTGGCTACTGTCCTCAACTCTGCAGCTGGCCGGCTCGCCAGTAAGGAGAATACGATTTTCTTTATTTCACTTTACAGCCTGACCCTCAATTTCGGACAATTCATCGGCTCTGCCCTGGCAGGATTGCTGCTGAGGATGGTTTCATACGCCAGCCCGGAAGGGAATTTTAATTTCCAGGGATTTTTCAGGCTCAGCTGTGCAGCGGCTTTTCTGTTGCTTTTCTTTACCACCTTGTGGTGGCGAAAAAATGTTGAAAAAATAAGCTGACCGTTGCCGGCATCGGTTTACGGATTAAGGCAATGGGGCAAAGCCGGGCAGCAGCTTGCAGTTTTCTACCGGACGGCGGGATTTGAGTTCTTCCGAGGGCATCCAGCCGGGTTCGAGCAGACATCCGGTAATGGCGGCGGCGGGTGCAATGGTTTCATAGACGGTATATTCACTGGCGGCAACGCTATAACCTTCCAGATTGATATAGCGGCGCCAGATCGGCCAGAAACCAGCCAGCTTTTTCCGGGTTTGCGCTTCGTTCAGTGTT
>JBAXYW010000384.1:0-4186 GCA_041670605.1 Lentisphaeria bacterium | reverse complement strand
GCAGATCAAAGCTTGTTCCTGCTGCGGAAATTATTCGGAAAGCGAACTTTGCCCCTTGTGCTGTTCTGCGCAGCGGCAGCAGAATTTGATTTGCGTAGTTGAAACGGCATCCCAGATTGCGGTCATCGAAAATTCCAACGCCTATCGTGGGCTGTACCATGTTTTAGGCGGTAAATTATCCCCTCTGAATGGGAAAGGTCCCGCGGATTTGCACATTGAAAAATTGCGGGAACGCTTGCAAAGTAAGCAGATCAGCGAATTGATTCTGGCGACCAGCCCGGATATGGAAGGCGAAGCCACTGCCCACTTTCTGGCTGAAGAATTCCGCTCCCTGCCGATTCAGATCAGCCGGATTGCCTCCGGAATTCCGGCGGGTGCCGACTTGAGTTATGCGGATGCCGCCACCTTGAACCTGGCCATGAACGGGCGCCGCAAAGTCAATTGACAAAACCTCTTAGAAAAACCAGCATATCAAGATCGCAAAGGAAAAAACCTGATGTCAGTGAAACTCTTATTAGGAGATGAGGCTTTTGCCCAGGGTGCCCTGGATGCCGGTGTCTCGGGCTGTTATGCTTATCCTGGCACCCCCTCCACCGAAATCATGGAATATTTTCAGGCTTCTCCGGAAGCCGCCGAGCGCAATGTGCACCGGAACTGGTCGGCGAATGAAAAGGTTGCGATGGAAGAAGGCCTGGGGATGTCCTATGCCGGCAAACGAGCCATCGTCTGCATGAAACACGTCGGCCTCAATGTCGCTGCCGACGGCTTTATCAACGCCGCCATTACCGGTAGCAACGGCGGACTACTGGTCGCCGCTGCCGATGACCCCTCGATGCATTCTTCCCAAAATGAACAGGATTCGCGGTTTTATGCGCAATTCGCGATGATTCCCTGCCTGGAACCTTCCAGCCAGCAGGAAGCCTATGATATGGTCAACTACGCATTCGAACTGTCTGAAAAGCAGGAAATTCCGGTATTACTTCGCTTCACTACCCGGCTCTCACACTCCAGAGCTAATGTCCAATTGCGGGGTAAAATTGCGGAAAATTCGCTTCGCATCCCGAAGAATCCCCGGCGCTTTGTCCTCCTGCCGGCTATTGCACAGCAGAATTATCGCAAACTCTGCGATAAACAGGTTGAATTTACCAAGGCAAGTGAAAACTCCCTCTTCAATTTATATTTTGAGGGGACAGACAAAAGCTTTGGGATTCTTTGCACGGGACTAGCCTTCAACTATGTACAGGAAGCTTTTGCCGGGAAATGCCCCTATCCCATTCTGAAAATCAGTCAATATCCCCTGCCTCAGGAGAAACTGGCAAAACTTTTGCAGGACTGCCAACAGATCATGGTTGTGGAAGAAGGCATGCCCTTTGTTGAACAACAGTTGCGTGGTCCGCTCGGAAATCCCCGCATTCTTGGCCGCCTCAGCGCTGCACTGCCCCGAGTCGGGGAACTTAATCCCCGTCTGATCCAAGCCGCTTTCAATTTGCCGTTGCCAAACCTGCTGCCGGCCTCAAGCTTGTTAAAAATCCGCCCGCCCCGGCTATGCGACGGCTGCCCACACGCCAATACTTACGACGCTCTGAATGAAGCCTGCAAGGACTTCCCGGATGCCAAAGTTTTTGGAGATATCGGCTGTTATACGCTGGGGGCTTTGCCGCCCTACAACGCCATTTCCACTTGTGTGGATATGGGCGCCTCGATCTCGATGGCCAAAGGCGCAGCGGATGCCGGCCTCAAAACCGCCATTGCCGTGATCGGCGATTCGACGTTCACGCATTCGGGAATGACCGGTCTGCTGGATGCCGTCTGGGAAAACTCTCCAATCACCATTCTGATCGTCGACAACTACACCACAGGCATGACCGGCGGGCAGGATTCTCTGGGCACTGGACGGCTTGATGCGATCTGCAAGGGCATGGGCGTCGCTCCGGAACACCTGCGGGTCATCACCCCGTTGCCGAAAAATCTGGCTGAAAACGTTGTGGTGCTGAAGGAAGAGCTCACCTATTCCGGGCTGTCGGTCATCATTTCCCGTCGGGAATGCATCCAGACTCTGCGTAAAAAGAAATAAACATCTCTGTTTTGGATAAAAGGATCTGAAGATGAAAAATGATCTTGTTTTAGCCGGTGTCGGGGGTCAGGGCATTCTGACGATTGCCGCCATCATTGGCCAGGTCGCCGTTGGCCAGGGAATCCATGTCAAACAATCTGAAGTTCATGGCATGGCGCAGCGCGGAGGTTCCGTGCTTGCGCATCTGCGCTTGTCGACGAGCCCGATAAAATCCGATTTGATCTCCCCGGGCATGGCGGATGTCGTTGTGGGTATGGAACCGATGGAAGCATTGCGGCAACTGACTTTGCTTTCTCCTAAGGGAGTTCTGCTGTCCAATACTACCCCCATACGAAATATTGGGGATTACCCCGAATTGCCGTTGATCCTGCAAGAATTGCGCCAGTTCCCACGCAATGCCATCATGGACGCCGATGAAATGGCAAAAGCTGCTGGCAGCCCACGAGCCGCCAATATGGTGCTGTTGGGAGCGATTTCAAATTTTCTGGATTTTCCCGAAACGTTGTTGACCGAAGCGATCCAGATCCTGTTTGCTCGCAAAGGCAATGCAGTGGTACAGGCGAATCTAAAAGCGTTTGCTTCCGGAAGAGATTGCAGTGCGGGCTTGAAAGCCTGAACGATCGCTTTTTCTAATTGTTTTTTTTGCTTGCGGCAGTCCTGCCGCAGGATTCTCAGTATTCAGGAGTTACTCATTATGTCAGAAGATCAGGAAGCCAGTGTAGAACCCGTGGTTTCAGCAGAAGATATGCATGCGCAACGGCAGCAGAAAGCTGTCCGCTTACAATCTGCCGGCCTCAACTTGTACGGGCAGCGAGTTTCTGGGCTGAGCAACGTCGAAAAGGTCAAAAGCGCTTTTCAAGCTTTACCGGAAGATAGCGCGGAAAAGCTTGAATTCCAAGTTGCGGGGCGTCTGATGGCTCGCCGCATCATGGGCAAATCTCTATTTGCCAACCTTAAAGATCAGGACGGTTCTCTGCAGTTGTATGTTCAGAAAAACGAAGTCGGCGAAGAAGATTACGCTCTCTTCAAGGATCTGGATATCGGCGACATCCTTTCGGCCTCAGGCTATGCTTTCCGTACCCGCACTGGTGAAATCAGCCTCCACGTACACTCTTTCTCCCTGCTTTCCAAGGGATTGCGTTCTCTGCCGGAAAAATATCATGGGCTGAAAGATACCGAACAGCGTTACCGCCAGCGTTATGTGGATTTGATTGTCAATGACGAGGTGCGTCGCACCTTCGAGCTGCGTTCAAGCATCATCGCTGAAATCCGCAATTACTTGGGAGATTTAGGCTTCATGGAAGTTGAAACCCCGATGATGCAGTCCTTGGCCGGCGGTGCTGCGGCACAACCTTTCAAGACCTTTTATAATGCCCTGGGCTGCACCATGTATCTACGCATTGCACCGGAATTGTATCTGAAACGCCTGCTGGTCGGCGGGTTCGAAAAGGTTTTTGAGATCGGGCGGAATTTCCGTAATGAGGGCATGGATCGACGCCATAACCCGGAATTCACCTGTTTGGAACTCTATCAAGCGTATTCGGATTGCCGTGGCATGATGGAATTGCTCGAGGAAATGATCAGCACCGTCGCCATGAAAACCATTGGCACACTGGAAATTACTGCTGCGGATGGACACCAGATCAACTTGACTCGGCCCTGGAAAGTCGTCGCCTATCAAGACTTGATCAAGGAAAAAATGGGTCTGGACTGGTTTGAGCTTAACTTGGAAATTCAACGTCAGAAAGCCCGTGACTTGGGGTTGAATATCCCGGATCAACTCGATGCTGGAAAAATCACCCACGAAATTTATGACAAGACGATTGAAGACACTCTGATTCAGCCGACTTTTGTGACTCGGCTGCCGGCTTTCCTGGTACCCTTGGCCAAACGCTGTTCGGATAATCCCGAGCTCGTTGATGTCTATGAACTGGAAATCAACGGACAGGAAATTTCCCCCGGCTATTCGGAGCTCAATGACCCCGCCGAACAACGCGCCCGCTTTGATTCACAGAAAATCGGCTGCAGCGATAGCGACGGCGAAATCGACCGCATCGATGAAGATTTTCTGACCGCACTGGAATATGGCATGCCCCCCGCTGGCGGCATGGG
>JBAXYW010000383.1:0-4187 GCA_041670605.1 Lentisphaeria bacterium | reverse complement strand
TTTCAGCTGGATTATCCCGTCATCTGGTTCGGGCCCGGACATTGTGCACACGAGTCATTGCTGGTGTCTCCCCGTTGGACAAGTAGCACCAAACGCGGGCTAGCCGGGATACGTATTGAGGCAGAGGTGCCGGAAGACGCGGTTTTTAAATTGTTCACCCAATCCGGCAATTTCACTTTTTCCGCGAAAGAAATCGCCGAGGAAGGACGTATTGAGTTCCCGGTCGGACCCAAATATCTGGGATGTCATATTATCGTGACTCGCACGGGTTATTACTGGTTTCTCCCTCCGGACCAGCTTGGACAGACTGCTTTTGCAGCCGACGACCTAGCAGATTCCGTTCCGGTGCACGACTGGGCACGAATGCGAACCGCCTGGATTGCGCCGGAAAAATCTGTAAAATTCACCGCTGAATTGCCTGAATTCTCCACCGATCATGCTGAAACAATCCTGCATATTATCGGTATGGCAGCTCCGGGATATACTCCCGGCGCGGAGAAACAGGTCCACGACGACTTCCCTATGACTTTGCTTTGCGACGGTAAAACCGTGGCGCAGTCCGTTCGTTATTACCGCGAACACGATACTTATATGCAGCTGCTCGAAGACGAATGGCTGCGTTTCCCGACAATTCCGGGCAAACATAAATTCGAACTCTGTAACAACAATAAAAAATTTTATTTCCTGATCTCTCGTCTGATTTTGCAGCAATCCGAACACCTGCATTTGGAACTCTCCCTGCCTCCGTGGGCGCTTGCGGGCGAACCTCTTATCGGACGTGTTTACGCCGTCCGCGAAGATTCAACCATCATCCGTTGGCCCGGTGGAGAAAAACACCTCAAGCTCAAACCCGGCTGGAATGATTTTGCTTTTTCACTTGTTCAACCGGGAATCAATATCACGCTTTCCACTGATTCCACTTCGGGAACCGTCCCCGCAGTCTATGCGCTCAAAGACGAAATGCCCGAGGTCACCGTGGGATATGATATGACAGTCGTCCCTCATGATGATAACGGTTTTATGGACTGGCTGCTTGATTACACTTGGCGCACACGCCTCGGAAATCTGGTAGTATTCCGTAATTTTCGCAGGACGTCAAGTGATAGTCGAGAATACGCTGAGGTTCCTGACTACCTATTGGCCCGCTGGGGAAAATTTTGCCATGAACACCGAATTTATGTGGAAGCCGCCACCAGTTTCGACAGCGGAGCACTGACCCAAGCGGCGGGTAAAATGCTCCATAGTGTCGGCAAACACGAATGGCCCGGCGCAGTCTATGCCTTCGACCCCGGTTTTGAATGGCGTTCTGAAGATATGAAAAGTGCTATGGAACACTATCTCCAGCGGCTCAAGATCGAGATCGATCGGGCGCACAAAGTCAGCCCTCGCGCGGCATTTGGCGATGCTTCTGGCGGACATCGCTATTGCTATATGGCGGGTGCGGATTTCATTCGGACCGAAACTATGGTCCCACACACCCAGCACATCTGTTCCCAGGCACGGCCCGCCGCCGAAGCATTGTCCGATGGAGAATGGGGCGTGCATATCGCCATCCAGCATCCGTTCCAGCCTTATTTTGAAAATCATCTGGGCCAATACTTCCTCTCGCTTTTCCAGCCGTGGATGATGGGTGCATCCATGATCTACGAGGAAGATTGTCTGTTTTCGCTTTTCAAGGAAGAACGGCAAGCGTGGGACGACTTCCTCACCAAAGGCAAACGGGCTATGACTCGCGATTTTTTCCGTTTTGTCAAGACCCATCCACGGCAGGGCGCGCCAACCAGAAAGATTGCTTTTGTTGAAGGGCGCTACGCTGCTCCCTTCAATGGTTTTATCTGCGATACAGATCAGGATCCCGATTATTCCGTATGGGGACTGTTCGGCAAAAATGATCCGCTGTGGGGACACCGCCAGCCGGAAAAATGCCGTCAGTTGCTGGATATCCTGATGCCTGGCGCCAGCACACTGCCACTCCGTCAGGATTTCTCGCGCCGGCGTTTCTTTTTCTCTGGCACTCCCTACGGCGATTTCGACGAGGTCCCGACCGAGGCCACAGCCGAATATTTTGACCGCTACTCCCTGCTCCTGCATTTAGGCTGGAATACCATGATCCAAGAAGATTATGACAAACTTTCCCGTTTCGTCGAGAACGGGGGAGAAATCTTGATCGGGCTGCCCCAGTTCAGCAAACATCTCAAACGCGATTTTCTCGCCGACATGATGGAGCTTGATCTCTGGAACGGTGGCGATCTTTCGGAACTCTGCGGTGTCAAAGTCAAAGAAATCGGCAAGCCTTTCTCTGGACAATGGAATTGCGCTGACCGTCACACTTACGCGGAAGCTGTCCCGGGACTTTCCGGCATCCCGAGCAAATTGCCAGAAGAAGACGGTGATTGCCGCACTGCAAAACTGGAATTCGCGGGCGCGGAACCCCTGATTTGGGACGCCGCGACCGGCGAAGCGCTTGTCATCCGTTTCCGCAAGGGCAAGGGAACAGTTTATCTGATTACGACTTACGCCTACCCCGGACACGAAGCATTGCGGGAAGTGATCTCTGCCTTGATGGTTCGTCTCGCCCAGCGGCATCTGCCGCAATCCAAAGTGGAAGATCCCTTGCAAGAAGTTTTCTGGAACGAATGGATAGAAAATAACAAAGTGCGCCGCCTTATGCTACTCAACACCGACTGGACGACCGCCGGGAACGAAAAGGCTGTCACGATCGAAAACGGCACGGTGCGGTTTGAAACGACGGTAAAAGAACGCGAAGCAAAGATTCTGACGGTTCTTCCGCAAATAATTCTGGAACCATCTGATCCGTCCCTGCATCTGGAAGTTCGCCATGACGGCATAATATGCCACGGCACAGGTAAATATATTATTGCGGTCCACAAGCCGAATGGCAAAACAGAAAAACTTGCCGTGGATCTGACAGAAATGCCTTGGACGAAAATCAAACTGCCGGAATGATTTCGAAAATCCTGTTTCGAGGGGTGAGGGGGGACGGGCATCTTCTGCAAGTTGTGAAAACAAGGCGCGCTATTGATGTCCGGCCCGATTGAAACGATGGGTTTTACCTGCTAGGAATGCAAGATAACATGCGTCCCAATCGGTACGCCAGCTCGTTTTGCAATCACAGAACATTTCGCTTTGAAAAGGAAAAAGATATTCGCAGGCACGCCGCTAAGCGTCTCATAATTCCCTTGCCCTTTACTGATAATCAGCTCCGCTTCAGCAAAACGTTGGCGAAATGCGGCACTACAATCTTCCAACAAAGTACCGGGTATTCCGGTACCATTATCAATCACTTCAACCATTTGATCTAAACCAACCGACTGCACATCAGAACGCGTTACATCATTGAGAATCTCTTCTCCACGCACTACTAAAGTAACTTTGTCGCAACCAATTTGCTCAATTAACAACCGGTCAAACACAATTTCACCAGCATTATCTGCGAGATAAAGCACCCGTCGAGCCGAATGAAGAGCACTACGCAAAGCCTCCAAATCCCCATGAATTGGCTCTTGCAAGGCTTTTTCCAATGCCGCCACAACATCTGCTTCGGAAATTTCATCTGAAACGCCACAATCGATCACATTGCCTGCAATCGACAGCCGCAAAGCCAACTGGAATGGGTCTTCAGCAGCTTTGATGCGTCCGCTCATTTCTGGCAACCAAGCCAATGCCATAGCATTCTGCTGGCGTTTCTCATCTTGATATAAATCTCCTACTCCAGTCTTTTCTTGAATCAAGCGATGAATCAGCTGTGTAACTTTAGGCGGTGGTTGGTTTAAATCCAAGGACCCAAATTGCTGCAGAATGCTTTTCAGCAATAAAGTCTGTTGTTTCGGATCCTCTGTTATTTTTCTAATTATACTGACTGTCTGCCGAACTATACAAGGCAAACAATCTAACGAAGTCACCATTTTTTTAAGAGATTCATTAGTATTCAAAGTTGTCATAATTTTAACTCCAATGTCCTTCCATATCAGCGTCATCAGCTTCCTTGAGTTGGGTGCGGCTACAATATGATGTCAATTATCCCGGAGGAGACTGCCGTCGATAACCTAAAAGGGAACCAAGACGGCTGTAATCGGAAGAATTACTGCAACCAATGCTGATGAATTGGCAATCCGGCAATATGCGGCGTTCCTTCAGAACGCCAAAATGATTGTATCCGCCACCCA
>JBAXYW010000382.1:0-4211 GCA_041670605.1 Lentisphaeria bacterium | reverse complement strand
GCTGAGCAGAACGCAGAAAATTCCAACACAGCTGAGGCGCTGCTGCAGAAGAAAATGTCTTGTTTCAGGCTCAGGCAGTGAAAGTTCCTGCCCGAGTTGTCGAAGCCGGCTATAAGCCCCCCAGGAACTCATCGCCGAAATCACTCCGGCAATCCCCAACGCCAAAGGCAAAGCCTGCGGTCCTCCGAAAATTCGTTGGGCGAAATAAAAGCCCGCAAAGGTAAATAGAAAGCCCAGCAGTAATTCCTGAAAGGGCTGGTAAAGCAGAAATTTGGTTTTCTGCTCTGCAGGATTTTCTTTGACAAGTCGTTTCAGCACCACGAAAGTGATTCCCAGCAGCAACAGTCCTGCCCCTGCTAGAATGAAAATGATCAGCAAAAAAAGCAAATTATTTTCCGGATTGGGGGTTCTCAGAATTCCGTCTCGAAGTCCGCGTCCTGATGTTTTCTTTCTGCGCTGGCCCGGCGTTTCGCCAGGATGCGCAGTAAAGCCTGTTCATCTTCCTGTGGAATCTGATCCAGCATTTCCCGCAAGGCCAGGATCGCCTTGCCGGTATTCTGTGCAAGTTCAGCACAAACCGGGAGGATCGCCGTTTCGGTCTCAATCTCTTGCAGGCGTTGCAAATTTTCCGTCGCTTCGGAAAGGTCGATTTTATTGGCCAGAATCAGAGCGGGTCTTTTGCTCAAACCGGTTTCGTAATGCTCGAGTTCCTCGCGCAAAACCGCCAAGTCCTGCAAGGGATCCCGCCCATCCGTCCCTCCCATATCCAGAACATAACAGAAAATCCGGCAACGCTCAATATGCCGTAAAAAGGCATGCCCCAAGCCGATATTCTGGTGAGCGCCGGATATCAATCCCGGAATATCCGCAATCGTAAAACGCCGATAATCATCAGTTTCAATCACCCCGACATTGGGATTCAAAGTCGTAAAGGGATAGGATGCCGTCTTGGGATGCGCCTCCGATACCGCATTGAGAAAGGTCGATTTGCCGGCATTCGGAAAGCCTACCAAGCCGACATCGGCAACAATCTTCAATTCCAGGTCGAGTTTTTTGAGCTCTCCCTCTTCACCAGGTTGGAACATTCGGGGAGCCCGATTCACCGGCGTGACGTAGTGCAGATTCCCTTTGCCGCCTTTGCCGCCTCTCACGGCAACGTATTCCAAGGCGTCTTCCTTCAGATCACAGAGAAATTCGCCACTATCATGGTCAAAAATCAAGGTGCCGACCGGGACTTTGATCCGGCAGGATTCGGCATTGGCACCATGTTTCTGCCGGCTGCCGCCATCGCCGCCGCGCACCGCCTTCCACTCTGATTTGAATTTCAGGTCGACCAAGCTTTGTTCGCCGATCGTGGCCTGCAAAATCACATCTCCACCGCACCCGCCATCGCCGCCATCTGGGCCGCCTTTCGGGACAAATTTCTCGCGCCGAAAACTGCTGCTGCCTTTGCCGCCATGCCCGGCTTCCACTTTAATTGTAATTCGATCAATAAACATTGTAATCTTAGGGTTCGGGAAGGGGTTGATAAAGCGGAATCAGAATCGTCAAGCCTCAAGAGCGTTTGAATTCGTTACGTAAATCCTCTTTCTTGCGCTCACGACGAGTCTCCAATGAACGAAGTTCCACCACCAGATCCGCTTGTACCTGAGTGGTTTTTTCGGGATCTCCATGACAAGCTTCCAAACGAGCTCCGGCAGCAAACTTGGCCTGGGCTATTTTCGCTTCATAGACGCGCTCGACTTCTGACAGCTGCTCTTTCTGCTCCGCAGAAAACTGCTGCACTGACCCGCCGAAACGTTCCATCGCCAGTTCATATGCACTCTTCATCTTGTCTACCTCATCAGAATATAACGATTCCGGACTGCAGGCCCGGCTCTAAAATTTTATGCTCCTTAATATAATGCCATTTTCGCATAAGGTGATAAAACGTCCGCCCACCACTTCTCATGCCAGAGAAGCCGCGTAGTCAACCCCTCCCGCTCCCTGTCCTTTTTGTGGAACACTGCGTTGCGCGCGCGCGTCCATTTTAGGGACACGCTTCGAGACTCATTGAAACCGTAAAACTGCGTTGCGCGCGCGCGTCCATTTTAGGGACACGCTTCGAGACTCATTGAAACCGTAAAACTGCGTTGCGCGCGCGCGTCCATTTTAGGGTAGGAGGCCCCCCGGTTGGGTGGGCTGGCTGATTTCTGCGTGACGACAAAAAAATAGCTTCCCGGAGTAAATTTTCAAGCAGAATCATACACTATCATAAAAAGTCATGGAGCGTCCATGAAAGATTGGGATTTTCTATGATAGTTTTGGAATTTTTATGAGTTCGATCCGCATTGCTGGTAGGTTTGACCTGAAGCAACTGGGGAAAGGACCGGTTACAAGAAGCGTTGTTAACAAAAACCAATCTCAGAGAACGGATTATTTAAACCGCAACAGCAGAGCTGCCGTCCAGGCAAACAGATTGCCGAGCAATGCCAGCCCTACGGCAGCACTGCCCATATCCTTTGCCCGTTTGGCCAATGAATGATATTCCGGCGAGGCCAGATCAACGACAGCCTCCAGGCTGCTGTTCAACAACTCGATAACCAGTACTCCCAGCCAGAGCAGGTTCAACAGGACGGATGCCCATACACCCAATGCTAAGAGCCAAGCCGCCGGCACCAGGATCAGCCCCAGCAATAATTCCTGACGAAACGCCAGCTCGCCCCAAGCAACCCGTAATCCCGCCAGCGTATAACGGCTGGCATTCAGCAGATGCTGTAAAACGCTCCCCTGCTGGTCCGGCTTGCTCTTTTCCATTCCTCTGCCCTGGTCGCTCATCCCAGCTTCTCCAAATTGCTTTTTTATACAAACGAGTTGCTATAATCGATCTGAATTGCCAGATTAACATCATACTTCTGCAGCGATTCCATCAGGCGCTGAGTGATCTTTTCATGGCTCAAGCGATAATTGCGCGGAATCAGCAGATGAAAATGTATTGTCAAAGCCGATGCTGAGCCATTCAGATGAAAATCGTACAACTTAAATTTTCGGTCAATGGCTTTTGCGGCTTCGACTGCCCGGCCATGCCAGAGTTTGACTTCCGGATCGTCACTGATAAACGGGTCACAATGCAGTGTTAGGCGTATTGGCATTGTGCGGGCAATCTCGACTTCTGCAGCTTCCAAGGTATCGTGAACCGAAAGCAGATCCGATTCACTATTGACTTCCGCATGTGCAGTGGCATAATGCTGATTCGGCCCATAGTTATGGATAATGATATCATGAATTCCGGATATCCCCGGACAGGCTTGCAAACGGCTCCGCAATTCCTTCACCAGAGCTTTATCAGGACAAACTCCCAACAGGGGATCTATCGTATGACGAATAATTTTTACGCCGCCAATCAACACCACCAGAGCCACTAGGATCCCGGCAAAACCATCCACTGGAAAATCAGTATGAGGCGAGAGCAGAATCGCCAGCAGAACCACCCCGGTAATAAGTAAATCGCTGAGGCTGTCAAACGCCGCTGCCTGAATCGCTTCCGATGAAATACGCTTACCGACAAAGCGGTAAAACGTCAATAGCCAAAATTTAAGCAGCAGTGTTCCGGCATATAAACTGATCGCCAAGCGATTCACAACGGGTTTTTCCGGATGAAATACCTTGACCAGGGATTCCTGCAAAAAATGCACCCCGACGGCCAGGATAATGACGGTGACAATAAGGCCAGCGATATACTCCAGCCGCCCATGCCCAAAAGGGTGCTCATTATCTGCTACTTTCGCTGACAGCATGAATCCAACCAGCGTGATAATAGCCGAACTTGCATCGGACAAGTTATTAACGGCATCCGTGGTAATCGCTACGCTTCCGGTCAATAACCCAATCCCCAGTTTCAGGATAAACAGAACAGCATTGACCGCAATCCCGACACCCCCGCATAACTTCCCATAGGCTAAACGCACTGCCGGCTTCTCAGGATGCCTGAAATCCGCTATCACGAATCGTATTAACAGACGCGTTATCATACGTAAATTCCCCAAAGCATAAAGCAGCCGAAAACACGGCAATTCATAACTATAACGGAAGTTTGAGGATCTTGCCACGCTTTTCTGCGTGAAGTTGCGAAATTTTTAAAAAATTTCGCACTACACGTGTAAAAACCTTTTGCTCAGTGCGGCCATCGTTAGACCTGCCAATTTGAGCAATTTTTTGCATTGACCCTCAGG
>JBAXYW010000381.1:0-4219 GCA_041670605.1 Lentisphaeria bacterium | reverse complement strand
TTCCGGTCTGGGGTACCATCAATTATCCCTATTATCCCTGAAGAGGAAGACCGGGTGGGGCATTTCTACAGATGTCGTCCCGCCTGATTTTTCCACGGCAAGGGCATGCTCAGTCGGCTGAAACGGCGGTAAAGGAAGATGTTCACAATAGCACAAGACCAGCGGTAAAAAACAAAGCCTTTTTAATTTACTAAACAGGTGGATAAGATGAAAATCTATTTAACAACGGATATTGAGGGTGTGGCAGGGGTGCTTGGGCGAGCCAATGGCGTCGGCAACAGTATTGGCAACGTGGACATTGCGCGTGATTTATTGCTCAAGGAAATCAATGCCGCTGTGGAAGGATTGGTGAAAGGCGGTGCCGATGATATCCTTGTGCTGGATCGGCATGGGGGCGGCAATAATATCGATATCCGCTGGCTGCATCCGGCAGCCAGATTTTCAGGCGTTTCCGGTTTTCGGGCAACCCTGCTTTCATCTTCTTTTGACGCAATGATTCGAATTGGCTGTCATGCGATGCAGGGAAACGAATTGGGCCATCTCAATCACACGATGTCCTCTGGTGGTATTGCCAATATTTGGCTGAATGACTCTTTGATAGGAGAGACCGGAATGCTGGTTCTGCAGGCATCCTATTTCAGGGTGCCGACCATTCTGATCTCCGGTGACCAAGAAGCTTGCCGGGAAGGACTCGATTTTATCGGCAACGAAATTGAAACCGTGGTGACCAAGGAAAGTCTGGAACGATATTCGGCCATTGACCGGAATCCGGTCAAAGTGAGAGAAGAATTGACTAGCAAGGCCGAAAAAGCCGTCCGGAATATCCACAAATATCCGATCAAACACATCCCCGGCCCCTATGAGTTGAAAGTTCAGTATATGGGACCCAACTCTGCGCTTCGCATGGAAATGATCGGCGCGGAACGCCTGAATGCTGATACGGTTGTTTTCCGCAGTGATGATTACATTGACTGTTATGCGCAGTTTATGGGCTGGGCTCCTGGAGTGCATAACCGTAAATACGGAATCTCACCCGCTATCTGATCTCTTGAAGTTCCTGGTTGCCAGCTGATTCACCAAATTTTAGACCAGGAGTATCGTTTCATGAAAAAATATATCATTGATCGAGGTTGCACACGCTGTGACTCCTGCCGCTGGCTATGTCCGGTGCAGGCCATCTCCTTTGATCTGGATGGGGCACACATCGATCAGGAAAAGTGTATCGGATGCGGAATCTGCTATGATAATTGTGCTTCCGAAGCTATCCGAAAAATAGCAACAGAAAGCAAGGATAAACGACAATGAAGTATGTGATCGGGCAAGGAAATGTTACCCAGTCAGCGAGGCAATTGGCAATTGTCGGTGAATACGATGTCGTTGTTTGCGGCGGGGGGATGGCGGGTTTCGGAGCGGCGGTGGCGGCAGCCAGGAAAGGCTGCAAAACTTTGCTGGTGGAACGGGAGTCCGCCCTCGGCGGTTTGGCGACCATCGGCTTGGTCAATATTCCTCTCGACTTGGCCAGCGGGATTGGCAAGGAAATGCTCGAACACTTGGATGCCGTCGACGGACACTGGCATCGCAACTCGGATCCCGAAAAGCACAAGTTGATCCTAGATCGGATCTTGAGTGCATCCGGTGCAGACCTGCTGCTGGTCTCTTATGTGGTGGACACCATCGTGGAAAACGATACGATCAAAGGTGTGGTGTTGGAAAACAAATCCGGGCGCCAAGTTGTTCTGGGCAAGCGCTTCATTGATTGCACTGGGGACGCCGATGTGGCCTTTTTCGCAGGAGCAGAATGTATGGCCGGGCGGGCCTCGGATGGCAAACATCAGGCCTGTTCTCTGGAGTTCCGGCTGGGAGGAGTGGCTTGGGACGAATCCCTTGATTCGGATCTGAAAAAGAACGATCCCAGCTGGATTGACCTGATTGCTCGTAGTGTGGATAACAGTGAACTTCCCTATATGATTGAAAATCATTTAAATTGGGTTACCCACCTGCCTGGTCGTCCGCGGCATTGCGGCAAAGACGAATTGAGCTTCTGTATTGCTCATTCGCGCAACTGCAAACCGCTCTCGGCAAAGGATCTGACGAGAATGTACCTTGAGGGACGGGAACAGGCCGATATCCTATCCCGCTTTATCCGGCGCAACGTCCCGGGTTTTGAAAATTCCTATCTGATTGATACCGCGACTCTGCTTGGTGTGCGCGAAAGCCGCCGGATCGTCGGAGAATATGTGCTTAAATCCTTGGATTCTGCCCGGGGCGAGCGCTTTGCCGATGCCATTACCTCGACCCATCATCATTATGATTTGCACAATCCCGATGGGCCCGGCAATATTAAATGGGCCGAAGAGATCATTGATGGCAAAGTCTGTTATGTCAGCAGCCACAATGGGCGCGGTTCCTGGCCGCCGCCTTGCGGTTATGAAAATATGACCGATGGCTGGGGACGTACAGATGCGGCGCGGAAATTCCGTGAAAATCCCTGCGATATTCCATATCGGTCGCTACTGCCGGTGAAACTGGAGAATTTGCTGGCGGCAGGGCGTTGCCTTTCTTCGGAATTCATGGCGCAGGCGGCATCGCGTCTGGTGCTGACCTGCCTGAATATGGGACAAGCTGCTGGTACGGCAATGGCGCTTTCGCTGCAAAGCAAGCTTGCCCCTCGTAAAATTGACGTTACTAAACTTCAGCAGATTCTGGCAGTTGATCGCCAGTAGAAAACGGTAACTTTCTTTGCTTTTGAGCCAGCAAAGAAAGTTGGGCAGAAGTCTTCAAAAATGTAATTCCATGATACTCACAAAAGTGAGTCTGGAGTCTCGGGAGGACTCCAGGAATGCAATGAACTCTACCAAAGGTCGGCATTCAATCCTGTTGGAAGCTAATAGGTTTCATTATTCTGCAGACTGTCATTTCAGCCGTGGAGCAGCAAAAATCCCAAGGTAAGTTGACGAAAGGAGATCAGCGATGAAGACCCAAAAGTCTCAACAAGATCCAATTAATTGGGTCAGGCAGGATCAGCAGACAATAGCTCTGGAGGCCAAAGTCTTTTGCAAGGGCGGAATGCTTTCGAGTGAAGTTCAGGGGAAAAGCCGGGTGAGGGGAAACTGTAGGCTCTGTTTGGTCGCTGGAGTGAAGCCGATGCGCTTCGGGTGCCGAGGCTTCACTCTAATCGAACTTCTGGTCGTGATTGCGATTATTGCAATTTTAGCAAGCATGCTCATGCCCGCCTTGACAAAGTCAAGAGACGCAGCAAAAGCGATTGTCTGCATCAGCAACCTCAAGCAGATGAGCTTTGCGGCTTTTATGTATTCGGATAACTATAACGGATACATACCGAGGTATTCGTATCGCGGGCCAAACAGTGGCGGTACCATATCGACCCGATTCTGGATCTCGATCCTGCAGGGCAGAGCCTTGGGCGACAATGTCTGTGAAGAACTTCGCGCCTATTTTGGTTTCACTCTGCTGGGAAAGGCCGGCTACTGTCCTCTCCGGAACAATTCGGCATCCAGTGTGGAATACGACCAATTACTGGGTCGGAACTTTGGGCAGTACGCAATGAATACCCGTTTCAACCAGACCATAGCAGGTAGCAGTCTTTATATCGATGATATCCGGGAACACATTCGTAAACCTTCTGTAAAAGCGGAATATACCGAAAGCTTACGATCTCAGAATCCTTCGTTCAACTACACCGCCTTTGTTCAATTCCGGCATAATTTGAAAGCCAATGTTGCTTTTTTTGATGGGCATGTTGCCCCGCTTGCGTATGGCCAATTTAATGACAATACTCACATCTATCCAAACAAGTAAACCACCCTTTTTTTGGTAAATCTAAGGCATCATTGCATTTCATCAGCGATAACGGCAAGCTGTTCGTTAGCTGGAAATTCATGAAATTCATTGGTCTGCATAGTTTCATTTGTATTTCATCGGATATCTTTCGGAGAAGACAGGTAAATTTTTTCTTTGCAGAAAAAAGTAGAGAATAAAATTTGCAGCCGGCAAAATTAGATGTAGTGTAAGTCAGGCGTTTTAATTGTCAGTTGCGGCAGAAAGCTGAATCAGTGATGTTGAGCGCTATGCTTGTTCACGATATTTACCCCATAAACGGGGACGCCTGCAGTAAATCTTGAAAGGAAGATATGATGAGGCGGATGACAGTTCTCATAATGATGAGTCTCATTTTCGCGATTCAGGCCGAAATGCTGCT
>JBAXYW010000380.1:0-4225 GCA_041670605.1 Lentisphaeria bacterium | reverse complement strand
TTAAAGTAAAAACAAATTTCTTTACCGACGTTTTCATCATGTCTCCTTGGGTTTTACACCTTCTATTTTCTGTTTAATTTGTTCCGTTTGGTTGCTGTAAATTCTGCCAGACCAAGCGATCTGTACTTTGTCGACAATCCAGCATATATGGTGAATAGATCAGGGGAGGCTCTTTACCGTTGGGTTGAAACCATTCATCGGAGCGCAGGAGCAGTTCGACAGCCATAGCACCGATGCGGACATAGCCGACATCCACCGTGGACAACGGCGGGTTAGTCAGCTTCCTGCTGGGCAGTCCGCAATAGCCCATAACCGCCACATCCTCTGGAATTCGCAGCCCCATTGCCTGAAGAGCTGGATAACACAACATGGCCACATAGTCAGAAAAACACATCAGAGCCGTCGGACGGACAGTCTGCTGCCGGAAAAGAGTCTGGACAGCGGAGAAGGCAGCCTTTTCATTATGCATGGGGAAGCTGATGTTCAAAGCCGGATCACTGTTTATTCCCAAACTAGTAAGCAAAGCCGCATACTCGTCATCGCTGTATCCGCGGTGTGCAGAGCGATCCTGCCAGATTGTAGCAACCTGCCGATGCCCGAAACAGGCCAGATGGCGCAACCCATCCGCAAAGGCTTGCCGAACATTCGTGGCAATAACCGGCATTCCGGTGATTTTATAATCTTCTTCCTGTGCATGTGCCAGTACTGTAGGAAGACCGGTGCTACGAATCAAGTCCAGAAGGGGCTCCTGTCCATGAAAACAACTTGCTACAGTGATGATCCCAGTATATTTTTGGCGAATCTTTTCAGCCAGTGCTACAATCCCGTTCGCTGGAATCAGCATCAGGTCAAGATGGTCAACGCCGAAACCAAGTTGACGGCAAGCCTGATCCACACCTGGGAAAATATGGGAAGAAGGGTGATATTCCTCCGTGCTTTCATTATTCCCGTTGATGAACAGAAGTTTGCGCGGTTCAGACAACACCATTGTGCCGCTGCGCGTATTCCGAACAATTAAACCCTCCTTGGCAAGACGGCTCAAAGCCGAACGCAAGGTCACCCGGCTGACACCAAGCTGACGACAAAAATCCGGCTCGGCCGGTAGACGGATCCCCTGCGGATATTGTCCCGATTCAATGGCCGAACGAATCTGAATGTACGTCTGGTTTTTCTTTAATTTTTCCATGGTACAAAAGGGAAGATACATCCGCATGAAATGAAACAAATAAGCAGTACAAATATTAAGTTATATGATACAAATACATGTGTCAAGATAGGACAAATGCTTTTTTTTTGAAATTCAGACTTCCTGATCTCGGGGAATTAGGGTTTGTGGCAATTTCCATTTTTCAACCACATTTCGGACAATACACCCCAAAAAATAAAAAAAATAAGAGGAGAAGCCTATGGCGAGAAGTATGGCGTTATAGGATTTTCCAGTGTGAAACGCCATCCATCACTTGGCGAAGAGGAAGATTATGTGCTTCTGCCAGAGCCCGGGCTGCTTCATATTCCGGGACATATTCCAGCACACCACCCGGTCGAGTCACCTCTTTGCAGGGTATTTTTCCCCAGGGCGTCTCCATTTCAACGATTCGTCGCGGCAAGACCAGGCGCTGCTCCTGTCGGGTACGAATTCCAAGCGTGCTGGATTCTCGTAAGGCAAGGGTTGCAAGTATAGTCTGTGCTTCTGGACGACAAAGAATCCGAACCTGTTGGCCCGGGCGGTTTTTCTTCATCTGAACAGCTGTAAAAGAGACATCAAGCGCACCGGCTGACAACAGTTTTTCCAGTAGATATCCTAAGGATTCCGGGCTTTGATCATCCGTCTCAAACTCCAGTATCATCACCGCTTCGCTTTGCAGACCAGCTTCGTTATCCTCGACTTCAAACAAGACTGAACGCACTAGATTCGGCAGTGTCGCAAATTCCTTGCGCCCATGTCCATAGCCGGTGCCGAGAATTTTACAAGGCCCGGCATAAAAGCGGTCGCTACTCAGGGTGGTCAGAATGGCCGCGCCAGTAGGCGTTGTCAGTTCGGATTCAATCGGGAGACGAGTGACCGGAAATCCCTCCAAAAGGCGTGCAGTCGCCGGAGCGGGCACCGGCATCAGCCCATGCGCACAACGCACCGTGCCATAGCCAATCTTATGCCCGGGACAAAAAATTTTCTCTATCTCCAACAAATCCAAAGCGATGCAGGTGCCAAAAATATCGACGATCGAATCGACCGCTCCGACCTCGTGAAAATGAATTTCCTCCGGTGGAACGCCATGAATTGCGGCTTCAGCGTCTGCCAGACGACGGAAAATCTTTTCTGCCCGTTGTTTTGCTGACGGACTCGCCTGGCTCTGCTGGATCAGCCCCAAGATTTCTATCAATCCACGATGACTGTGCGAATGCGAATGAGCTGGTTCAGCTCCACCATGCGAATGGCAATGCCCCTCAGCATGAGAATGCGAGTGCTCTTCGCCATGGGAATGCGTATGTGCTTGGCCGTGGTGGTTGTGGCTGTGTTCTGATTCCGGAGCATGCTCAATCGCTGGCTCAGGGGTACCGTTTTCCCCCTGTTCTGGGGTATGGACTTCAAGATATCCGCAAAGGATTCCTTGTTTGCAAAGCCGGCGTTGAAAGTCCAGAGAAAAATCCGTAAGCCCTGAGTTTTTCAAAATTTCCGTAATTTTCTTTGGGTCTGCTCCCAGATCAATCAAGCTTGCCAGGATCATATCCCCAGCGGCTCCGGACAAAGGCTCAATACTGACATACTTCATGATCTGCTCCTGATGCGATCCATTCCAGGTTTTTAACTCATTCCGGCTTTGCCCGAAAACACTTACTTTAATTTTGCAGCGATCTGGGTTGCGACCTTCTGCCCGGATAGCAGCATGCCGCCAAAAATCGGCCCCATGCGGTATCCGCCGGAGGCATTGCTGGCACTCATTCCGCAGGCATAGAGGCCGGGATAGTATTCTCGGGTACTTTCCACAGTTTCCCGTTCCCCATTATCGACCCACATCGGTTTTTCACCAACAATTCCGCCGGTTTGGGTATCCAGCCTGATCTGCGCTTTTTCTGTTGCCAGACGCAGGATTTCGCTGGGGTGTCCGGTAGCATCGACGACGACTTTTGCGACGATGGTAAGAGGATCAACTGGCATGTTCTGACGCTTTACCATTGTCCAGTTAATGACCAACCCATTGACTTTCCCATTTTTGAAAATAAGATCTTCGACACTAATGGAATTGAAAATTTTGGCACCGGCCTGCAGCGCTCCGAAAATCAAGCCGCTGGCCATTTCGACAGTATCGACTGTGTAATAGCCTTCGGCACCCGGAACAGGCTGGCTGGAAATCTTGAATGAGGATAAAAGTGCTAGCACATTGTCCTGCACGACCGCCTCATTGAAAAGCATGCCACCACCCCAAATACCACCACCGGGAGCTAGACTCTTTTCAAAAATCGCGGTCTTGAAACCCGCTGCAGCTAAATCACGAGCCGCAACAAGCGAAGAGGGTCCTGCCCCGACCAAAGCGACATCGATATCCAAATTCACACACAGCTTCTCAGAGTAACTTTTGATAATTGCGCTGGTAATCAAATTTTCTGCTGACATTGTTTTTCCTTTTTTCTTTTCAGAATCGATAATCAGCACAACGCATACCAAGTATTGCACTTTACCCTGCAACTGCCTTGTTCGTCCAGTGTAATTTCGGCTCTGCGTATTCCGGCTGATTATTGACTCGGGTTCATCTACGCAGAAAGCAACGCTGTCAGGCTTGCCCGGAATATTTCAGGGCTGGCAAACTCGTCATCGTAATTTCCTACGCCGGTATGATCCGGATCAGGTTAAACGGGTGTAATCTCAGTCCCGGCGACTCAATGTGCTAGGACACCCCGATTCGACTAAAAAAAATATAATGCCGGCTTGACTTTTTACAATACCGGAACCCGAAAAAAATACCGCAACAGCAACATGCGGTCAGTGAAGGCTCCGGTAGCATACCCCGGGGATAATCTGCAGGAAATCTGACCGGAGTACTAAAGCATTGATTTTTAAATAATTCAAAAGATCAATATCAGAGCGAACCGCGATGCGGAGGTTGGCGAGGACGCCTATTGGCGCTAACTTAAAATATATCGGGGTGTGAAATGAATCATTGAGGTGCCCCTACAGGGCACTATTTACAAACTACACGCCTACCCCGGGCGTTGCCCGGGGCTAAGA
>JBAXYW010000379.1:0-4253 GCA_041670605.1 Lentisphaeria bacterium | reverse complement strand
GAGAAGTTGTCGGATAACCAAGCACCACTCTGTGCATTGGTTTTCAATATCAGCCGAGAAGTCTGGCAGGGCAACTGGGTGGCCGTGCGGCTTTACAGTGGTTTGTTGCGTGCCGGACAGGTGTTGCGCAATATGCGCACCGGGCAGGAATTGAGTGTTCTTCGGGTGTTGCGATTGCGGGCTGCTGAAACGGAAGAAATTGATTGTGCAGTTGCTGGCGATATCGTCGGTCTGGATATCGGCTCTGCGGAATGTAGGACAGGAGATACTTTCTGCCAGAGCGGGCTGGATTTCGTGCTCGAAAGCATGAGTTTTCCGGAACCGGTTGTGATCATGAATTTTGTCGTCCTCCGGTCGGAAAATCAGGCTTTATTGGCAGAAGCCCTGCATAAAATGGCGGACGAGGATCCGACGCTCAGGGTTCAGCCGAACGACCATGGCGGCTGGACGGTAGCAGGGATGGGGGAGCTTCACCTGGAAATTCTGCAAGAGCGAATCCGTACGGAATATGGTGTTGAAACGCGAAGCGGCAAACCGCAGGTAAGCTTCAAAGATACCATCTCCCGGATGGCGGAAGTACATACGGATTTTGTCAAGCAGCTCGCGCCCGGGCAATATCAAAGGGCAGGGTTGACTCTTGAAATGTCTCCATTGCCACGAGGACATGGAGTTGTCCTGGAAACGTCCGTTTTACAGGATGGGTTGCCGGAAGATTGCCGTACAGCGGCACTGCAGGCAATTCAGGAAGTCGTTGACTCGGGTGTCCCTGGTGGACATCCGTTGACGGATATGCGCATCACAGTTCGCGCCGTTTCGTATGATGTAAACGAAGCGTCGGAACTGGCGTTCTTAACGGTTGGCAGACTGGCCTTGCTTGAGGCAATTGAGAAAGCTGGTCTGGCAGAGCTGGAACCCGTGATGCGGTTGGAGGTGAGTACTTCTCAGGATCATGTTGGTAACGTGATCGCCGATCTGACGGCTCGGCGTGGTCGCGTGACTGAACTTGACTCGTTGGCTCTTGGGGAGTCTCGAATTGTGGCACTGGTGCCGTTGCTCGAAATGTTTGGCTATGCATCGGATTTGCGTTCCCTGACCGGGGGACGCGCAGAATTTGCAGCCGAGCCGTCTTCTTATGATTTTCGACCGGTACCAGTCAAGCTGAACCAGTGAAAAAGGCAACACTGAACATGGCGAACAGACAAACAATCCGAATCAGACTCCAGGCGTTTGAACATACGATCCTGGATCAATCGACTGCTGAAATCGTAAATACGGTGAAACGAACTGGCGCACAAATCGCCGGCCCGATCCCGTTGCCGACCCGAATCGAACGTTTTACGGTCAACCGCTCTCCGCATGTTGACAAGAAAAGTATGGAACAGTTCGAAATCCGGACTCATAAAAGAGTCCTTGACATCATCAATCCCAGTGGTAGGACAGTCGATGAGCTCCGTAAGCTCAGCCTTCCGGCCGGGGTTGATATCGTAATCAAGATTTGAAGGGAGACTACACATGAAAAAAGGTCTCATAGGTAAAAAACTGGGCATGACGCATGTCTTTGATGCTGCCGGCAGTCTGGTACCGGTGACGGTGATTGAGCTGGGTCCCTGTCCCGTTCTGGCTACCCGTACTCTGGACAAAGATGGCTACAGTGCGTTGCAACTTGGCTTCGGAAAAGCTAAAGTTAAGAATCAAAGTAAGGCTATTCTTGGCAATCTGGAACCGGCTGGGGTGCAAGCGACTCCTCCGAGCGTGATCTGCGAAATTCGTCTGGATTCCGATCCGACAGAGCAAGTTGGCGATATGATTGAAGTGAATTCTTTTGCCGCCAATGAATATGTGGACGTTGTCGGTCGTACCAAAGGACGGGGTTTTGCCGGTGTGGTGAAACGTTACAAGTTTGGTGGCGGTCGTGCTAGCCACGGCGGTGCTTGGACTCGCCGTACGGGTTCCATTGGCTGCTGTGAGTCTCCCGGAAAAGTTTACAAGGGGCGTAAGATGCCCGGTCATATGGGGGATGCTCGCCGGACAGTGCAGAATCTGCTGATCGTTGGCGTTCGTCCAGAAGAGAATTTGATTCTGGTCAAAGGCGCCATTCCGGGTGCCACTGGCGGTGTGGTCATCGTCCGTAACGCGGTGAAGAAATAAACGGGGAGCGGCTGCAATTATGGCAACAACATTAACAGTAAAAAGTACACAAGGCGTCGATACCGATGCCAAAGTTGATATTCAGGAAACTTGGCTGGAATATGCCAAGGGTGAACAGGCCGTCAAGGACTCCGTGGTGGCTTTTCTAGCCCGTATGCGTTCGGGCTCGGCTTCCACGAAAACGCGTGGTCAGGTTGCTGGTTCGGGTGCCAAACCCTGGCGTCAGAAGGGCACTGGCCGGGCTCGTGCCGGCAGCGCTGGCAGCCCCGTTTGGGTTGGCGGCGGTATCGCTTTTGGTCCGCATCCGCGCAACTACAGTATTCAACTGAACAAGAAAGTTGAACGGCTGGCTTTGCGGCGTGCATTCACGGATCGTCTGGCTGCCGAAGAGGTTGTTTTGGTTGATGAGATTACGCTTAGCGAACCGAAAACCAAGGAAGCACAGGCTTTTCTGAAGAATCTGAAAGTTGGCGAGAATGTCCTGATCTTGGTTGAAGAATACAGCGAAAATCTCGATCTGGCGGCTCGCAATCTTCCAAATGTTCTGGTTTTGAAAGCAGCTTCAGTGAATACGTATCTGATGCTTCTTTTCAAGAAAATTGTAATCACCAAGGCCGGGCTTGACGCGCTGGGCAGCCGTTTGGCGTAAGGAGAAAACAAACATGAAAAGCCCTTACGATGTGGTTTATACCGTTTTGATAACGGAAAAAGGGACGAACCTCGCTGACAAGTATAACAAATACCTGTTCAAGGTGAATCCTAAATGCACTAAATTTGAAATCCAAAAAGCCGTTGAAGAGATTTTTTCGGATGTTAAAGTATCTGCCGTGAATGTGATGAACGTTTTCGGCAAAAAGAAGCGCATGCGCAGTTCTAAGATGGGCAAACGCCCGGATTGGAAAAAAGCGATCGTGACTTTATCGGAAGGCAGTATTGAACTGCTTTGAAGAGGATAGACCGCCCGAAATTTTGGGCAGGAGGGCAGTGACTTTGGTCACTGCTTTCGCTATCCGGCAGCCTGCAAAAGTATGAGGCGGCTTTTTGTCGGCCTCATTCACTAGGAAAAGGCAATTGATTTATGGGAATTAAAAAGTACAAACCAACGTCTCCGGGACGGAGACAGATGAGCGTCAGTGATTTTGCTGATATTACCCGTTCAGGTTCAGAAAAGAGCTTGACGGTTGGTAAACGCTCGACTGGCGGTCGGAACAATATGGGACGCATCACCTGCCGTTTTCGTGGCGGCGGTGTAAAACGTTCTTACCGTTTGATTGATTTCAAGCGCGACAAAGATGGCATTCCAGCGAAAGTTGCCCATATTGAATATGACCCGAACCGCACAGCCCGCATTGCACTGTTGCATTATGTGGACGGCGAAAAACGTTATATTCTCGCTCCGGTTGGCTTGAATCAGGGCGATACTGTCATGAACGGCACTGGCGCGGAATTCAAACCGGGCAATTGCATGGCGATTAAGGACATTCCGGAAGGCATTAACATTCATTGCATTGAACTGGTTCCGGGGCAGGGTGCCAAAATCGCCCGTTCAGCGGGTCAGTATGCGATTCTGCGAGCCAAAGAAGGCAGTTATGCTCAGGTTAAGATGCCGAGCAGTGAAATTCGTCTGATCAACATTAACTGTCGTGCCACCATTGGTCAGGTCGGCAATATTGATCACTCCGGCATTAGCCTTGGCAAAGCCGGGAAAAAGCGTTATCAGGGTAAACGTCCTCACGTTCGTGGTGTGGTCATGAATCCTGTTGATCATCCGATGGGTGGTGGCGAAGGCCGTACCTCAGGTGGTGGTCATCCGGTATCCCCCTGGGGTCAGCTGGCCAAGGGATATCGCACCAGGAAACCGAAAAAAGCGTCGGCTCGCTTCATTGTTACACGGAGGAAAAAATAATGCCAAGATCAATCAAAAAAGGGCCTTTTGTGGACGCTCCCCTGATGGAGAAAGTGGAAGCACTGAACCGCAGGAACGAGAAAAAGATCGTCAAAACTTGGTCAAGGCGGTCGATGATCATGCCGGATTTTGTCGGTCATACCTTCTCTGTGCATAATGGCAAAGTGTTCATTAATGTCTTTATTACGGAAAACATGGT
>JBAXYW010000378.1:0-4258 GCA_041670605.1 Lentisphaeria bacterium | reverse complement strand
CACTCCGGGGAGCTGCTCGAACATCAGAATCCGCAGCGCCATTTCGCCTCTGGGCAGGGCGTCCGGCAGAAGTGTCCAGTTCCTGCCGCCGTCGGAGGAGTGGAGCAGCCCCTGCGCCAGACGTAAGCGTCATAGCTGGTGCATCTTTTATTTGATGACTTGAGGGTATATTTTACCAAGAGGCAGGATCAGTTGTAATAAGATTCGGCTTTTTCCCAGTTGCCAGGAAGCAGTTCATGGAGTTTTGAGTGCGGATGCCCGTTGATCCGGCGCAGCACATCCTCAAGGTATTCCAGAACATTGATGTTCATGCCGCGACAGGTCTGAACGATGCTCATCAGCACTCCGGCAGCCTGTCCACCTTTTTCACTGCCGAAAAACAGCCAGTTCTTGCGACCGACAGAAATGGGGCGCAGAGCGCGTTCACTTTCACCATTATCTGGATGCAGCCAGGGACTATTTAAAAAGGTTTTTAAAGCATCGCCGCGATTATGCATATAGCTGATTGCTTCAGCAAAAGCGGATTTGAGCATGACTTCGCCATCTGCAAGCGCCTTGCTTGTCAGGCGCAGCAGTTCATCAATAATCGGTTCTATTTTTCCCCGACGAATCTTCAGGATGATTGCGCCTTGGGTTTCACGGTCAAATTTACTTATGAGCCGTTCGTAGCGGTAAATGTTACGGATTTTACGCAGCACTTTCAGCCGCAGCTCCACGGGGGCGTCCTGGGCATCGTAAAATTTACGCCGAATATGCATCCAACAAGCACACTCAAAGATATCCTCGCGGTCAAATAACACATTGTACCCGCTGAATGCGTCAGCGTGGATATAACCGTTAAAACCTTTGAAGAACTTCTGTGGATATTGCCCCTCACGTTTTCGCGCGAACTCGAAAATCCGATATGGCGGGCCATTGCCGCCGCCGACATAGACCCAGGCGTAGGTATCCCGGGTTTTACCGTTGCCCGGAACCAGCATCTTTACCGGTGTTTCATCGGTAAAAGCAATATTGCGGCTCAAAATATCCTTTTTCATCAACTCTACCAGCGGTCGTAATACTTCCGCGATCTTTATGTTGCCCGCACTCATGGTCTGGCGGCTTAAGTCAAAACCGATTGACTTCGCTTCATCTTCCAGCCGGTAATGAGGCAGATGCAGAAAGTATTTCGCATAGATCATCCAGGCGTAAAAACTTTCATCGAATGAACCGCCCGGAACCGCGAAGTCAGGAGCCGGGGCGCGCTTAATACCCTCAAGAGCGTCATCCGGGTTGGCGTATTTCGGGTAAACAAATACCTTTACATACCAGTGCCCGGGTTTATAGGCCAGTTTTTCCACCCGGTCCTCGCCGATCTTTTCCAGCGCGGAACCGTCGGCAGCGATTTTTTTGTCGTCCGCCAAATCAATATAGACTTCTTCACGCGGCAGGTCATCAGGCATCAATTCCTGGAGAGAACGGCGTTTGCGGCGCGTTTTGCAGGATGTGGCAGCCGGACTGCTTTCAGCAATATCATCTTCGGTATCGGTAACATTCAGTTCCTCGGTCTCTTTGAGCAGGTCGTCAAATTCCCCTTGGAGATCATCGGCCGCATCGATTACCCTTTCCGATTTCGGACCGAACAGAGCTTTTTGCAAAAGAGCCACGGTCTGCTCAAGCCGATTGATGTTTTCAGTCAAGCTGTTGATCTTGTTTTTCTGGTCTTCAATGACAAACATCAGCGCCGCCTCACGACCGGAAGGAGGAGCATTTAAATCTACTGAATTATACTCTAATTTAACCATCAATAAATATAGCATAAATCCAGTAATTTTCACCTAGAAAAGACATTATTTTCGGAAAAATCTAACCTTTGTTTTTAACGGCACGACGCCCTCTAAAAGCAGAGTCAGTTGACGGCGGTCAAGACAGACTTTTTTATTCTCAACGGAAGGCAAAATAAAAGTTCCTTTGGAAAGCCGCTTGTAGAACATCGCCATGCCGTCGCCATCCCAGAACATGATTTTTACATGGGTTTTCGGGCGGTTGATAAAAACATAATAGCTGCCGTCATCCGGTATCCCGCTATGCTGATAAATTAATGAGCACAACCCGCGGAAACTTCTACGCATATCAGTCGGTTCCATGTAAAGGAAAATACTGCGATCTCCCGGTAAGCTAATCATAATGACGCCGCGGCTTTAAGAATTTTGCGAAGAAGCTCCGGGTTGAAATCACTGACGATTTCAATACTGGCGCCGCAATCCAGCCGCAGGATCAGAGGTTCTGGATCAGCCGGAACCATAGATGCGGGAGCCGGACAAATGACTTCGGCAAAATTATGCTTGTTGCTATCGAAAGCGGAAGCCGCATCCACATTTTTTGCCGGTTTCTTCGGCCTGCTGAATGCCTTGAACTTAATGGAATAGTAGCTGAATCTTCGTCCTGGGATATTGTTACGGCGGCAAAAATCAGCTTTTGAAAGTCCGCTTTTGCGCCAAAGTTCAACAACACGTTTCCAGTTTCGCTTGGCTGGTTTACCCATGATAGTCTCCTGAAGTTAGTTTATGGTATTCAGGAAAATACCATTATCCACAGCAAATAAAAGATGCACCAGCTATGACGCTTACGCAGATTCTGCTGTTGCTTCGTCAGAAACTTTGCCACCTTGTCCTGTCCGCACTTTGGACAATTCCGGTTTCCGCAGGACGGATAGGCGAAATGAGTCTCTCCGCATTTCGGACACGAATAGACCGCCCAATGCTTCATTTGAGGCGTCCGGCATGTGCAAATGTCGTGAACCGCATGCCGCTGAACTTCCGTCAAAGGATACGGATAAGCGTCAATATGTTCACGGAAAATATCGGCGATGTCAGGCATGGACAGACGTTTTTTACAAATCGCCCATCAATTTTTCCAGCGAGGTTGCGCCCTCGCGCTTCATCTTCTTCGTCAGATGAAGATAAATCGCGGTGGTCGCCATGGACTCATGCCCAAGATATTCCTGAACAACTTTTGACGGAATCCCTTCTTCCAAAAGATGCGTGGCATAAGAGTGACGCAGTGTATGGAGTCCGATTTTTTTAGTGATTCCGGCAAGTGCGGCCATCTCCTGAAAATAGTTGATAAAAGCTTGATACGACACAGGTTTGTCAGTGATTCCTGTTCGCGTTTTCGTGCCGCAATTATAACGGATATAACCAGGAAACAACAACCTCGGATGTTTGTGTGTCAACCACATTTCCCGCAGAATGCGAAGCGTATTTTGCGGGATGGGAACCATCCTGTTTTTGCCTCCTTTCCCATCTGTGATTCGCAAAAGCCCCTGATTGTCGTCTATGTCGGAAAACTTGATACGCATGCCTTCCCGTGCTCGCAGACCGCAACTGTAAACAAGAACGAGATATGCATGATACCGCACATCGGTCGCAAAAGACAATATCCGCCGGACTTCCTCATGGGAAAGTACTTCCGGAAATGTTTTCGGGTGCGGTTGACGATACAATTCAAGCGTCTTGAATTTACGCGGACAGGTGTAATCAAAGAAAAATTTGATCGCGGAAAAAACACCCATCAAATAAGAATTTGACCAGCGAAGCTCTTCCTCAATATATCTGAAAAAATTCCGCAAGTCTTCATCCGTTATTTGTTCCGGACGCTTCCAGACAATCGCAAAAAATTTCAGAAGAAAGTCCAGATACATCTTGATTGTCAATGGTCGATAGCGATGAAACCGCAAATCCTGCAAATAGATTTGCCGGAGGCGACTGTTCCCTTTGCGAAGTTTTTCCAAACGCAACTGTTCATGGCGAGCCATGTGTTTCGTCTTGAATTTCCGCTTGAGATCCTTCCCGGAAAACATCGTTTTCCCCTGCGGTTGAGGCTTTTCCGGTTGCGTCTTCACCGAAGAAGGTTCTTTGGGCGGCGCAACAAATCCTTTGCGCACTCTGATTGATCGCCATTGTGCCATTTTCATACTCCTGTTGTTTTCTCCTGAACCGTTCAAGAGATTTCATTAACAATAACGTATGAAGGGGCGTTTTTTCGATTACACAACGAATATCCGCCGCGCCAGCGGCTCAGTTCAAGCATGGAACATGCTTATAGCCAATGCGTTATCGAATACAACCGCAAGATATATCGATAAAAAAATGACAGCGTGGATGTCCAGTGCTGTCAAGTCGGATTCGAAAGATTTATCGGTTATTCTACGTTTACATACCGCATGATGCATTGGAGCAATTCATCGTAATTTCCGGCCATAGCCTCTTGCGTGAAT
>JBAXYW010000377.1:0-4291 GCA_041670605.1 Lentisphaeria bacterium | reverse complement strand
GCCTGCTGTAGGGGCAGCCGCAGGGGCTTTTGCAGCGTTTCATTCCAGGGACTGATAAAGTCATTTCCTGTCTGAGAGCCGCTGATGCCTGGGGGGATGACGCATTGTGCAGGAACGCCCTGCCCATTTAAAAAGATGTCAATATACTCCTGATAGTCCAAAACAATTGAAATCGCTTGGCGCAATGCCCGCCTGTTTTCGGAATTGCCTCCGACCAGGGGATCGAGCATATTAAAACCAAAGTAAAAGATGGTTGGGGTGACACTGCAGTGCATCTTCATCCCGCGCTCTCGCATTTCCTGCGATAATGCCAATTCGCCATTTTGGTTGAAGGTTGTGGCGGAGTCCAGTAGATCCGAAGGGATGCCACTGGTATCATAGTAGCCCTGATTGAATTTGATCCAATTGGGAATCGTTTCACGTTCATATTGAAAAACAATTTGCTCCAGAAAAGGCAGCGCGACACCGGGAGCTCCGTCCCAGTGTTCCGTACGAAAATTAGGATTCTTGCACAGTCGTATCTGTATATTCGGATCCATGACTTCGAGCATAAAAGGGCCGCTGCCAACGGGCCAGTTTTTCCAATTGAGTCCCGCATCACGGACGTCTTTCAAATGATAAAATTCCAACGCTTCCCAGGGAATCGGAGCAAAAAAATGCATAGCCATCCAGTAAAGAGCCTGGGGATATTTGCGCGATAAAACCAGCGTGAACTCCAGATCATTGATCACTTCAAGCCCGGAAAACGAAAATTGGCGGTAGTCGAGAAGAACCGGATAGCGTTGAGCCGTCGTTTCCGCCTCGGACGCTTTGCTAAGAGCTTGCTGGATTTGTTGAGAGCAATCCGACATGCCGGCAATGAACGAGCTCAGAGTGGCATAAACTGGTGAAGCCAGCCGGGGGTCACAGAGCCGTACCAAAGCGACTTTAAAATCCTCAGAACGCAGGTTACGACTGTTTTTTACCGGAAAATCCTGCGGCGATTTGATGTGTTTTGGCAGTTTTGGGCAAGCCGCTCCAGCATATAATAGTTGGCCAGTCTCATCTTTGGCAAAACAGGGGTGGGGCTGGTATTGCAGATTTGGGCGTAGACTCATCCGGTATTCGACACGCTGGACAGCTGCCGGGGTGGGATCTCCGACGAGCAATGCACCGTCCTTGGCAAAGTACCGGGGCACCGGCATTTGCTGTAAAAGCCGGGGTAGAAGTTGGTACGGGCGAGCCATATAATCATAGTCCAACGGAGCTTCTACAACATTGTCGAGAATGGCACTTTCATGCACATAATAACTGGTGGCAGGGTCTAAGCCCTTGACAGCACTGCTGACGCTGGTGAAAAATGTATTTGAGGAAACAGACTCTGCCGGCCAGGGCATATTGCTGCAGCACAACTTGGCCAGAATTGCCAGTCCAGCTGCAAAGCCTATGAAGATGATAAACCAAGTTTTTCGCATACAAAAAAAGTTAAAACATCGTTTTACTGTCCGGATGAACAGGCTTTGCCGGACTCCCCATTTTTTAGATTTTCCAAATCCGCAGACCGGATGGCCTGTCGGCGAATTTTACCGGAAGTCGTTTTGGGCAAAGCCTCAACAAACTCAATCAGGCGGGGATATTTGTATGGGGCGGTCACACGTTTGACATGTTCCTGAAGACTGTGAGCCAGTTCCAAGCCGGGGTTGAAGCCAGAGTCCTTGACCAAGACGATTGTGGCTTTGACCGCTTCGCCGCGAACCGGGTCCGGATATGCCGTCACCGCGCATTCCAGCACTGCCGGATGTTCCATCAAGGCACTTTCCACTTCGAAAGGACCAATGCGGTACCCCGAACTCTTGATCACATCATCATCGCGTCCGACAAACCAGATATAGCCGTCTTCATCCCGCCAGGCCGTATCGCCGGTGCAGTAATCCCCATTGCCCCACCTGGTTGACATGGCCTCAGGATCCAGATAATACTCTCTGAACAAGCCGACTGGGCGTTGCTGCGTGGCATGACGTACAACAATTTTGCCAACAATCCCATCTTCACAAGGCATCCCCTTTTCATCGACGATCTGCAAATCATATACCGGAGCGAACTTTCCGGTAGAGCCTGGTTTGATCTTAAACCAGGGGAAATTTGCGATCAGAACCGAACCCTCGGTCTGGCCAAAACCTTCGACCAAGGGCAATCCGGTCTTTTGCAACCACTGCTGGTAAACTTCAGGGTTCAGGGGTTCTCCAGCAATCGAACATTGCTGGAGATTGCTGAAATCATATTGATTTAAATCTTTCTTGATTAAAAAGCGATATACCGTGGGTGGCGCACAAAACGTCGTCAAACGGAAATTCTGCATCACAGTCAGCAACTTTTCTGCCAGAAAATGGCCATCAAAATCATACGCTGCAATGATGGCTCCACAGAGCCACTGTCCATAGATTTTTCCCCAGCCGAATTTTGCCCATCCGGAATCCACTGCTGTCAGATGCAGTCCACCATCCTGCACACATTGCCAATATTTGGCCGTGACAATATGGCCGAGCGGATAAGTATAGTCATGCAGTACCATTTTTGGCATTCCACTGGTGCCGGAGGAAAAGTAAATCAGCATCGGATCATGCAGGCAGGGGTAGTCTTTGCCTTCTGGTTTTTGCCAGTCCGTACTGTATTTTGCTAATTCTGTTCGGAAATCCAGCCAGCCCTCTGGAATCTGTTGTCCAACGACTAATTTTTGTTTGATTCCCGGGCTTTGTTCAAGGGCTGAAGTAAGACTGTTTAGCAGTTCCGACTCATCAATACTGATAACCATTTTTACGTTAGCGGCATTGAAACGATAGATCAGGTCTTTGCTTTTTAATTGCGATGATGCCGGGATGGCAATCGCGCCTATTTTATGCAGTGCCAGAAGGCAAACCCAGACCTCAACACGTTGCTTCAAAAGAAGAAGAACCGTATCTCCCTTAACAATACCCAAGGCCTTTAACAGATTCGCAGCCTGGTTCGAAAGACGTTTCAAATCTCCAAAACTGTAGTGGCTGATCTGTTCCTGATGATCGTCAATCCAAGCCAGTGCTGGTTTGCTATCCTGAATTTCCGCCCAACCATCAACGACATCATAGGAAAAATTGAAATTTTGTGGAATAGTGACCTGATAATTTGCCCGAAAATCTTCATACGAAGAAAATTCCTGACGTGGTAAATATCGTTCCAACATCTCAGAAGTCCTAACAATGGTTAAAAAAGAAAATCACCTTTTGAGGTGATTCTTGTGTGAATTTCTTCCGGTTGCCTGCAAAAAAGGCTCTTCCGGACAATAAAAAAGTCCGTACTCTGCTCATCGTTGGATTACGGTCAGAAATCGGGCTTTACCGCCGACCGCACGCTGACCATGGGGAATTCTGGGATTGAAATAACAGGCATCTCCTTCATTTAGAATGAATTCATGCTTGCCAAGCAGCACCTTGACCGACCCCGAAAGAACTAAATTGAATTCCTGACCACTATGAGTAATCAACGGCACTTCCTTGCCGTCATCGGACAGCTCCACCAGCATCGGCTCCATCGTTCGTCCGATGTAATTAAAGGCCAGAGCGGAAAACTTATACCCCGGACAACGATCCACATTTACTCCCTGTCCAACTCGTACCAAAGAGTAATCTCCCATCCGAGGAGCGTCCCCCGTCAGTAAAATCGTAAAATCCGTACTGAAAATATCAGCCAACTGATACAGCGTGCTGATCGGTATGGAAACTTGGTTGGATTCGTATTGCTGATATAATTCTTCTGAAACAGCTAATTTGCCAGCGACTTCAGCAAGCGACATCCCCAATATTTGACGTATTTCACGAATCCGAGCAGTAATCTGATCCGGATTGTTTGCGGCATGATTTAACATCGTTCCTCCCAACAAAAAAAGCAATGCGTGTAATATAATTCAAAAATGTTAAATTGAAAATCAAAAAACAAAAAGACATTATTTGCAATCTTTTTTTTCCTGTATTTTTACTAGAAATTCAAAAAACGATATTCAGCATCAGTATGGCTCTGGTAAAAGAGGACTGCTAACAGCCTGTACTACAAACGTGCATTGATATGGAGTGCGGGAGCGCAGCTCCCGCTTTGCAAACTTTGTCAAGCCGTCGCACTCTATAACGACCGATGGGATCACGCAGCCTGAAGTGTAAATGGCAAAAGTGGACATGGGGGGGGCAGGGATCGGGAACGGGTGCGGGAACGGATCCGGAGCTGGAAGCTCCGGGCACATTCTGGGAGCGGGTGCGGGGAAATTGTAAGTTGTGAGTTGTAAGTT
>JBAXYW010000376.1:0-4302 GCA_041670605.1 Lentisphaeria bacterium | reverse complement strand
GGAGTCTGGAGCTTGCGGCAAGTTAGGATTGAAATAAATGAAATGCGCTGCGTCCAGAAAATAACTTTTCATGGTATTTTCCGAATACTGGCGTTCATTGCGCAGATAGCGAAGAAAAAGCTGTATTGCCTTATCCTGCGCTAGCGCCGATCGGGCTGCTGTCAGATCAAGACCAGGTTCAGATGTTTTTTTACCAGGCATGGGGACTTTAACAATAGCCAGTTTCAGGCTTTTTTATCAGCGTATTTGGTGAGCATTGCTTCCAGCAGAATGAACAGTGCCAGAGCCAGAGCGCAGTACTGCCAGAGCGGACGACGCTTTGGAGAGCTGGACAAGGCCGTTGCCGAACTTTGCTCTGCACCACCATATAACAGGCGCCGCAAATCGGAGGTTTTGACGGTCTCCAAGGTCGATTCGCTGGGATTCAGATTGATTTGCAATGGAAATTCCCCAATATGAGCCAGCCCGGGTTGCGAGGTGTCAATGGGTTGTTCCGGCAGGATTTCGCTGCCATCCAGCCGGGTAAGGCGGGGAAGACTTTCCCCACAGGTGATTTTTTTATATCCATGATCAGCAGGAATGACCGACGCGCATAATTCGCGCAGCAGTGGCAGGAAGGATTGCGACAGGGGGAAATCGCTCCAACTCAGATCAAAGCCGAAGGCAAAGCTGAAAAAACGCCCCTTGTCCTTTTCCAATTCCAACAGAGCTGGCAGGCCGGCCAGGGTGCGCAACAGGACTTTTTCATCTGTGCCTGGTTCAAGACGGGCATGTTTACGAATACTGAACAAGAAGAGATCGCTACTGTTTCCAGGAGGGAAAATTCTTTGTAGTACGGAGTCCGGGGCGACCCAGCCCAGTCCCAAGGCGCTATGACGTTCTGCATCGCCAATCAGGCCGCTGAAGCGGGTTGAGGATATCCCATGCTCCTGGAGCGCGTGCCAACTTAGATTCGGAGCCGGTCCGGGGCAGTGAAAAACAATGCCGCCGGCCTGCAGAAAGTCTTTCAGTCGCTGGAAGTCTTCTGTACTGAGGCGTTCGGCAGCGCCCAGCAGGAAAAGCAGCTGACAGCTTTGCAGATCGGCTGCAAAGAGCGCACCGGTTCCCAGGCGTTCGACCTGGAACAGGCCAGGGATCCCTTCCTGCTCGGCTTCCAGCGCTTTCGTCGTAAATAGTGCAGCCGTATCTGTATGATCTGAGGACTCATCTGGAACAAGCAGCAGGACTTTGACTGGCTGCGGAGCGCCTGCCCAGAAATGATAGGAGTCATCCGGTGAAAAGGAATCCTTTGACAGAATGGCCGTTCCTTTGCTGCCGTCAGCATTTTGGGCTTTGAAAACAAACGCTTCGCGTTGTGTCTGCCCGGGAACCAGCGAGATTTCCCGGTTTTGTATCTCGCTACCCAGGCGGATCGTCAGCTGACGTTTTTGCGGTAAACTGGAATAATTCCGGCAGCTGACCAGAACCCGCAGTTGTTGCTTGCCCAGCGGGGTGCAGTAAACATTGCTGACGGCGCAATTATCGGACAGGGGAGATACAATCGGCAGGCATTCCAACTGGACATCGGCAGGGATTTTCACTTCTTTCGAATTCCAGTCCGAGCGTTGAAAATCACTGACTAAAAATATTTTTTTATTTTCTGCTTGTGGGGAAAAGGCGGCGATAGCAGCAGCCAAAGCGTCTTCCGGTTTGCCGGTGGTAAATTCTGGGATCCAGGTCATCAGTAATTTCTGAATATGCGCTTTGCCGGATTGCATGGGGATTGTGGCTTGCTGCTGCATGGCATAGACGGCACCGCCAACCTGCCAGCCGGAAAGATCGGCGAGCGTTTCTTCAACCAGCTTTTTCCCCTGCGCCAGTCTCTCATGGGTTTGCATGCTGGCCGAGGCATCCAGCAAAAAAAAGGCTTGTTTGAGGTCGTTTGTCGGGATGGAATCCGGACGTGCTTGCCAATGCGGTCTGGCTAGGGTCAGAACCAGGCAGGTGAAAATTGCCATTCTGCAGAGGAGAAGCAGGAGATCCCGGAGGCGTTTTCGGCCTTCCCGTGGGAGCTGAGAAATCTGCAGAAAACGGATGGTAGGGAAAATCAGTCGTTTTGGGCGGTGGCGATTCAGCAGGTGCAGCAGCAGAGGTGCAGCCAGCCCGAGAAGCCCCCAGAGAAACATGGGATAGGTGAAGGAAAACATTAGAGCAGTCCTTCCCGTTTATGCAGCCAAGCCGAGAGCAGATAGCCGATATTTTTCGAGCTGGGTGCAAGCAGATAATCGGTTTGCTGATCCAGGCAGTGTTTTCGGGTTCGGGACAGAAAACTGTCCAAGCGTTTCTGATATACTTCCCGCACCAGTCCTGCCGTTGTCGTGATTTCACGATTATTTTCACTATCGACAAAGCGGAGAGTCTCATGGAAGGGCAGGGTAAGTTCGTCGTCATCGAGTACCTGACAGACTAGCCCGTCATGTCCGGAAAAGCGGAAACCTCGCAAGGCTTTGCCGAGCTGCTCCTCAAAGCCCTGAAAGTCGGAGAGCCAGACCAAGAGGCTATGCCGGTTCAGAAATTCTTCGGTCTGGCGCATCGCCAGAGCATGGTCGGCAATTCCCGAGGGTTTGATTTGCTCCAGTTCGGAAAGAATTTTCGGCAAGCTGCCAGCACTATTGCCGGGCGGAGTGGCAATTTTCAGGGTGTCAGAATATACAAAGAGGCCGACTTGATCACCTTGGCTGCGAGCCAGATAAGCTAGGCAAGCTGCCAGAATCGCCGCATAACGGAATTTGCTGCAGGCTGCTTTCTGTCCCTGATAATCCATCGAGGCACTGGCATCCAGTAAAATGGCGCAACGCAGGTTGGTTTCTTCCTGAAAGACTTTGGAGCAGGCTTTCCCCTGCCTGGCCAACAGCTTCCAATCCAAATACTTTAAATCATCGCCAGGGACATAGCTACGGTACTGCAGAAATTCATTGCCCGTTCCTCGGCAATGACTACGATGCAGCCCGGACATCAGTCCTTCTACGGCAGTTTTGGCCAGCAAGTGATAATCGCTGATGCGCGACAGGATCGCTGGTGATAAGAGTTCTGAGAGAGGAATTTCAGGCATGCGCAAAAATCAAAAATGGTGTTTTTTTCGAATCTGTAAACGATCTAATATAATGCCGCCTTCTTTGAAAGAATATTTGCCGGCAGGAAAAATTAATACCACGGACAGACACGTTCTCGCCGGTATGGAAGATTATTTTCCTCTAACACTGTTGCGCAGGCGTGAGCTATGGAGCGCCAACGTCCTCGCCGACGTCTCGTATCGCGGTTCGTTTTCGTGCAAAAAAAACAGTGGGGCTGAAATAGGTGGCATAGGCCTCTGCGGCACCCGACGGATTTGTCCGGGAGCGGGGACGGGCGCGGATCCGGAGCTGGAAGCTCCGGCCACATTCTGGGGAGAATTCGGGCGCGGATCCGGAGCTGGAAGCTCCGGCTACATTCTGGGGAGAATTCGGGCGCGGATCCGGAGCTGGAAGCTCCGGCCACATTCTGGGGGCGATCTGGGCGCTTGGGCCATGCATCCTGAACTACAACCACACACGTACCCAATGCTTTGCATGCGTTGTTTGAAAAAACTTCTTCCATAAAAAACACGAAATTGGCGATATAATAGTATGAAAGGCAGTGAGAGGGAGTACATGCACGGCTATATTATCGGCTTGGATTGTTGCAATACTTAAAATTGATAACAGGAGGAAGCAAATGTTTATTGATATTCATGCGCATGCGTATCTTTTTCCCTGTCCGCCTCAGGACGGGCATACGGTATTTTGCACCCCAGAAGAAGTGCTTCGGCGCTACGATGAGTTGGGGATTGAGAAAGGAGTTCTTCTGCCTCTGGTAGGGCCGGAAGAGTATCTGCCACAGTCCAATCAGGAAATCCTGGAAATTTGCCGCCTTTATCCTGACCGTTTTCTCCCATTCTGCAATATTGATCCCAGGGGCATTGAAAATTCTCCGTTTACCGATTTCAGTCCTTGGCTGAAGTGGTATAAGGAGCATGGCTGCCTTGGCGTGGGCGAATTTATGCCGAATCTGTCGTTTCGAGACCCCCTCGTGCTGAATTTTTTCCGGCAAGTGGATGCCATGTCCTGGCCTTTGACTTTTGATGTTACCGTCTGGATTGGAAAAAGCTATGGCTTGGTCGATGAACCTGGACTGCCTCATTTGGAATACTGCCTTAAAACCTTCCCAAATATGAAAATTTTAGGTCATGGGCCGGCCTTTTGGAGTGAAATGGGAGTTTTGGAGACGGTTGCTGATCGTGGTGGT
>JBAXYW010000375.1:0-4305 GCA_041670605.1 Lentisphaeria bacterium | reverse complement strand
GAAGAAGTTTTTGCCTGATGAGCTTGAGCTTGCGGACATTGCCGGAATTGCCAATCAACAGATTGTCTGGATCCGACCCCAATCACCAACGTTTGGCTTTTTCTTATTCCCAAATGAAATCGTTGTCGGAGAGCCGGCAAATGACCAATTCTGGATTTTTCTGGAGTACCGGTAGCAGGCTTTCCCTGAGTCTGACTGCATTGCTCAATCGTGAGATGCTGTTGCCGACAACACCATATTGGAGCCCGCCTGCACTGGCCACCCAATGTTCCATATCAACATAATTATCTTTTTTCGGAGCATGCCAATGGTGTTGCAACTGGTACCAGTTATTTTGGTAGTCACAGATTTGCAGGGTGCTACTGTGTCTAGTATGCAGCCCCGGCACTCGAGCCTCGATTTCCAGGGCATGCATGCAGGTATTGCTGGTGAAATCCGTGCCCAAAAAGAGGATGTGCCCATTGGGTCGCCGCATCAGTTTTCCGTAAGGACTGTCCGGCGACCAGGGAGTATGGGCCTGCAAATGGCCAGCACAGAAAAATTCAGCTTCGGCTCCGATAGCGGCAATGGAATGTACGGGATGCAGGCTGCGAATGACTCCAGAACGTTGCCGGAAAATATTGGGCAGGATCCCGACGCTTGCCGGTGTATATTCGACATGAAAAACCGGTTGTTGCGGATTAACACTGCCGGAAACGGTAGATAACATCAGAGTTCCGCTTTTACCCAGCAGTTCCAGTAGGCAGTCGATAATAGTATCGGCGCCACCGTCGACTGGACCCAGTTTCCGCAGTGAAGAATGCACCAGCAAGTCCATTCCCGGTTGTATCCCAAGTTTATCGAGTTGTTGGCAGAGTGTTTTTTTGTCAAGCATCTTCTAATCTTTCAAATTGATCCATAATATTTCGGATTTCCCGTACGGTTTGTTCTTCCAGGTATTCAACGTACGAACTGGTTTTTTGCAGATAGTCATCTTTTGGGGTCTCGATGCCCGGTTGATACTGCATTTGAGAAGGGCGTTTGCGATAGCCATTAACGATGTGAAATTGCTCAAATGCAGTTTCTTGCAGTATTTTTCCCAGTTGCGGGGTTTGGAATGCTGGCCCCAAAGCCATAACCAATTGGATGCGTCCAGCGGCGCGTTCGAGCAAGCTTGGCAACAATTGCCGATCCCAGCAACCGGATTGTGAAAAACCACCACATAACAGATATTGGATCCCCAGATCGACGGCCTGTTCCAACGTACGGAACGGGTCGCGCACCCCATCAAAAGCCCGATGCAAAGTTATAATTTTACCGGGAGCAGACTGGATCAAATGGCGCATCCTCGGCACATCCAGTTCTCCGTCCGGGCTGAGAATACCAAACATCAAGCCATCAATGCCCTGATCAAGCAAAATTTCCAAGTCCTGTTGCATGATGTTGAATTCAGATGAGCTGTAAAACATGTCGCCGGCACGAGGCCGTAACATGGCAAATAATCCCAAAGTAAAATTTTGCTGGCGTCGGGCTTCGACAACGGCTCGCACCAAACCGGCGCTGGGCGTCAAAGCACCCTCGGTTGGACTGACATATAATTCGACACGATTTGCGCCGCCGCGCCAAGCGGCCAAGGCATCCTCAAGGGTTCGGGCTCCGACTTCAAGCTGATATCGCATAAGTATTTTCCTTTGTACCGCATTGTTTCATTATGGCGCTTCAGATTTTATCATCCAAAAAGAAGTTGATAAACTCATTAGCCCATGCTAACTTTTAGTTTTCCTGCCTGCCTTTTTCGGGGTATTTAATACACGAAACAGGGGGCAGTCGTTGATATCGATATCGCGGTTTTTGCGGTAGCATTTCAGCAAAAAGCGTGATTCACAGGCCAATTCTCGTCGCAATTCTCTTCTTTGGCTTTCGCCCCAAGCGACGCTTCGCAAGTCGTAATTTGTCGTTTGATGGCGCATCCAGGCAATCACTGCTGCTTCGGCACGTTCAGCCAATGGGATTGTTTCAGTTCGGGCCACCGTGCCGCTGCCGACTGGAATGGCATGTTGGGTCACAGCATCGGCCATTTTTTCAGCCAATTCGATCCAAACAGGATGAAAATCGAGAAATTCGAGCACCGCATTGCGGAAGTTTGCAGCATATTGGTCTTGTTCTTTCTCACGGCGTTTTCTACCGGCTGCAAGTTTGCGCTGATAAGATGGCTCAGAACGTTCTTTGGCCAAAATTTGCTGTATAGGTTTTATCCGTTCGGCGGCGCACCAGATTCCCATTCTTTCGGTTCGGTTTCGACGTTTTTGCAGCATCAGCCAATAATCGCCGCCGGCCTTCAGCCGTCTGGTTAAGGCCGGGTCTCCCGGTGGCACCAAAACCCAACCGACGGGAGGGCATACCGTTTCACCTTCATGCCATAATTCGTTATCCTGCTTAGTTGGGTAGACAATGTATTCCTGATGGTTTTCCTGCATTTGCCAATAAAACCTCCCAATGATGTTTCGTGGAATGCGACTAGCTTAAATTAATCACAAGTCCCAAAAAGTCAACTCGCTTGGGAACCGGTAAAAATGCTGGCTGACCTAAGCGGTAATCGCTCAGCAAATACCCCTGTGGAATACCCCGGAGACAATTTGCCGTAAGCCTGTCCAGAGTACTGACACCCCTGCCCATACGCGTTTACTTGTTCGCTACTGCACGAGGAAAAAGTACCAGCCGGGGAAAAGGTTTCGTAGTTCGTTTTGTATAAATACTTGTTTGTTTTAGCTATCCACACGTCCCTTTTTTTATGATATATTATAGTGAAAATAAGGTTTGCTGTGTAATTACCTACAACCATATTCGAAAAATGCAAAATTGCAAAAAGGAGACGTAATGAAAGAATTCAAAATCGCTTATCTAGCTCTTTCCAAGCTCAGCTGGCGGACACCACGGATTGATGGGATTGCCGCCGACACAAGCAAATTGCTGACGGGGCTTCCTGGGTGCCGCCTTGTTCATCCGGATGCCCTGATCACCAATGAAACGGAGGCAGAAGACGCCTGTGCGATGCTGAACAAAGAGGGGATTGATCTGCTGGTCATGCACTTTGTCACCTTTCCTGCCGGGGCTTTGATTCCACTGATCGCATCCCGAATACAGGCCCCCATTGTATTACTGGCCAATCCCGAAGAAGCATGTCCCGGAAAGATGTGGGAACAAAATGCATTTTGCGGGGCAAATCTGGGGGCCTTTGTCTTGCGCCGGATGGAAAAACAATACGGATATTTGAAAGTCCTGCCGGAGGAGACTCCAGCGGCTCTGAAAAAATATATTGCTGCGGCGCGTTGCATCACGTCCTTGAAAACCTGCCGTGTCGGACTGGTTGGCGGACGCGTTCCAGGGTTTTACACATCCAATTTTGATGAAATGAAAACCCGTGCAAAGTTTGGAGTAGCAGTAGAAGTCAGTGATCTTGTAGAAATGATGGATACGGCGTCGAAGTTGAGTGAAGAGCAGTTGGCCGAGGGCCGCGCCGTTGTCAAAAAATCTGCGGCCAAGGTTTGTTGCGTGCCGGATGCGGAACTCGAACTGGCGGCCAAAATGTTTGCGTCGTTCAAGGCCATGGCGAAAAAGTACCATCTCGGTGCTTTCGCCATCCGCTGCTGGCCGGAAATGTCCGATATTTTCGGCATTGCGCCCTGCGCCGTGATCGGTATGCTCAATGACAATGGCATTCCTGCCAGCTGTGAAGGCGATGTCCCCGGCGCAATCACGATGATGATCCTGAAAGAGCTGACCGGGGGAGGAATGCCGCTGTTTGTAGACCTGATTTCCTACGAGGAGAAAGACAATACTGGAGTCGTCTGGCACTGCGGCGCAGCACCCACTTCCCTCTGCCGCAACTTTGAAGAGACTGAATACCGGCTGCATTTCCGGGTGGATGGCGGCGACAAAAAGGGCGTCACCAATGATTTCTCGCTCAAAGCCGGACGCGTCACCGTGGCAAAACTCGATCAGGATGTGGATGGGCATTTCCGGATGCTGATTGCCCCGGGAACTGCACTCGATACCGAGCCATTCATCCGCGGCAACCCGCTGAGAATCCATTTTGACATGCCAGTGGGCAAACTCATTGATACAATCATGATGAAAGGCTTTGAACACCATTATACCGTGATCCACGCCGACGTAAAACAAGAACTGCTGCAATTCTGCACATGGATGGGAATCGAACCCGTCCTGCCAGAATAAAATTTCAAGGCAACACCGTCGTCCTGCTGCCGGCCATTTGTGCCCCACGAGCATTCTGCGGGCGGTCGCTTGCCCCACCGGCATTCTGTG
>JBAXYW010000374.1:0-4309 GCA_041670605.1 Lentisphaeria bacterium | reverse complement strand
TTGCCGAAGCAAGTCAAAGCCCCGATGCGGTCGAAAAATACGATGCACTGGACATCAACACCAACCTGCCGGAAGATGGTTTCCGAAAATGCGATATTGCCAATCTCGGACTCGGACTGGATCTGCTCTGCCCAATTCTCGACATGGACGTCGTGGAATTCGCCCTCCGCCTGCCGCGTTCCTATAAGCTGAATCTGTGCGAACGCAAGCGCCCCCTGCGAGCCATCGGACGTGAGGTACTGCCCGATCTGTTGCTCAAGCAGGGTAAGCGCGGCTTTGGCACACCAGTAAGCTCTTGGTTCCGTCAAGCACTTGCCCCTGAAATCCGGCAACTGGCCGCTTCCGTAGAGGATTGGGATCGCCATGGCTGGCTTAATCCTGCCTGCGTCAAACGCCTCGTCCAGGAACATCTCGATGGCAAGAACGATCATGGAGCAAGGCTCTGGAGCCTCTATTGCCTGAAAACTTGGCTGGAACAGCAGAATGCGTGAACCTGCTGTTTGTTCAATCACATTTCATAAACCACAACGTATTTCGTTTCACCTGGCGAAAGGATTTTGTTATGCCTGTTGCTGAGAACCTGCAAACAAATCAGGGCAAATCCGGCTCTGAGCTGTTTGACCTGTACTACCATGATGTGCGCAGCCATCTGCTGGAAGCTGCCGCCGCTTTTGATCGTTTCGAAAAAGCCGGTGTCACCACAGCAAAAGAACCCAGATTACTGAAATTGCGTGAACTTGCCGCCATCGTCTGCGACAGCAAACCCGAACGGGCAAAACGCTTTCTTGAGGCGCTTTCGGATGAATGAACTGCCGCTCAATTCGATGTATTCCCCAGAATATTTCATGCGACAGGCCTTGCGGCAGGCGCAAGAAGCGGAGGAAAAAGGGGAAGTCCCGGTTGGTGCCATCGTCGTTTGGAAACAAAAGATCATCGCTCGATCCGGCAATCAGGTGGAAACCCTAAAAGACGGCACCGCGCATGCGGAAATGATTGCCTTGACGCAAGCCTCCGCAGCAGTCGGCGATTGGCGCCTAACCGAGTGCTGCCTTTATGTCACCAAAGAACCTTGCGCAATGTGCGCAGGAGCAATGGTCAACTGCCGGCTCGGCAAACTGGTTTTCGGCTGTCCAGACTCCCGGATGGGCGGCGCGGGAGGTGCTCTGAATATCACCGCATTCCCAGGCATGTTACACCGCGTCGAGGTCGAAGCCGGCCTCCTGCAAGAAGAATGCTGCGCCCAGCTGAAAAATTTTTTCCGCCGCAGACGGCAACAGGAATGAACGCCTTATACAGGATGACATTCTGTTTTCAACTGCAATTTCAGGAAACCCTTTGTCTTATGGAGGTCTGAGTACAAATGGCAAAACCCTTTACCAACGATTTAACCTGGTCGGTTTCACGCTGGCAGCAATTCCAGGGCTGCCAACGGGCGTACTATTATACGTACTATGGCTCTTGGGGCGGCTGGGAAAAGGATGCTCATGAACGCACCCGGCTGCTCTATATCCTGAAAAACCTCAAGCCGATGGTGATGTGGGCCGGTAGCATCGTCCATGACATCATCAAAACAGCACTGGAAAGCAGTTCACGCACTCAAGAACTGCCAAGCGTCAATGAACTCCAGGAAAAGGGGCGGCAATTACTGCGGAAAGGCTGGGTCGAAAGTACGACAAAAGAATGGCTGAATTACCCCAAAAAAACCAACTTGTTCGAGTTATATTACGGCGATCGTAAAAACTTGCCGAAAGAACAAACCGACTTCATCAAGGAGCGAGTTTATAACTGCCTGGAGGCCTTTGCCACTTCTCCTTTTGTGAAAAGCATCCTCACCACCCCTGCTCTGCAGTGGAAATCCATTGATACACTGGATAGCTTCCAGCTGGGAGGCTGCAAAGTCTGGGGCGCCATCGATTTCGCATACAGCGACAACGATGGCGTGCTACACATCATCGACTGGAAAACTGGCGGCGAAAATCCGCCCTCCCTACGTCAGCAGCTTGGCTGTTATGCCTTGCTGGCCATGGAAAAATGGCAAAGCCGCATCGAAGACCTGGCTCTGCATGGCGTCTTCCTCAATGACGGCGGCAGAAAAAGTGATTATCCTCTGGATGCCGAACTGCTTGTCTCCGTCAAGGATCAGATTTTGCTCAGCATTGAAACCCTGCGCCGTAAACTGCGTGACCCGAAAAAAAACCTCGCCGAGGAAGACGACTTCCAGTTCACTGGTTATCCTCAGCATTGCGAAAACTGCAGCTATCGGCAAGTCTGCCCCTGCATTACCGGCCAGGCCTAAGGCCACTTTCAGCAATTTCATACTTTTGGGAGACCCTACCATGTCCGCTTCCTTTACCATCCGAAAAATGCTTCCGGGAGATCGTCAGGCGGTTGCCGGGCTGATCTGCCTTTCCACCAGTGTCTGGTACGAGTGTCATTTCGGGACGCGGCGGTTTACCGGGGGACCCCGCACGACGGAACTGTATTATGATATGTATCATGCCTTACCGGGCAGTTCCGGGATTGTCGCCATCGATTCGTACTCCGGAATCCTGGTCGGTTCCTGTTTTCAGCATGTCCGTCCGACCCATATCTCCCTGGGCATCATGAATGTCCATCCCAGTTATTCCGGCAAAGGCATCGCTTCGGCACTGCTGAAGAATATCGTTGATACTGCGGAACAGCTGGGCAAACCCCTGCACCTGGTCTCCAGCGCGCTGAATCTGGACTCCTTCTCCCTCTACAACCGCCAGGACTTCACTCCCTTCTGCCTTTATCAGGATATAAAATTCCAAGTACCGCCGGAGGGATATCCGCAAAGCTTGCCAGCCAGTACCAGAGTACGAAAAGCCAGCTTGGAGGATCTGCCGGCCATCACTGAACTGGAACGCAACTTGACCGGCCTGGAACGCCCGGAGGATTATCGCCATTTTATCGAAAATCCGGAAAAAATCTGGTCGGTTTCAGTCTGTGATGCGGAATCAGGCAATACTCTGGAAGCCGTTCTTTGTTCGGTCTGTCATCCTGCCACAAATATGATCGGGCCGGGTTGCGCCCGCAATGCCACTGCCGCTTCAGCGGTTCTGCTTTCGGAATTGAATCAGTATCCTGAACGCAGCCCGGTGGCGTTGATTCCCTGTTCTTCACTCGATTTGCGTCATTTTGCCTATTCTTTGGGCGGCAAAAACACGGAACTTCATATCGCCCAATGTCGTGGAACTGCCCCCATTCTGAAGGGACTGACTTTCCCGACGTTCATGCCCGAATCCTTCTGAAATCTACATTCTCTCCCAGGAGTTTTATCGAATGCCTCCACAATTCGTTTTTCAAATGAACAATGTCAGCAAGTTCTACGGGGATAAACCGATCCTGGAGAACTTCAACCTTTCGTTCTACCTCGGCGCCAAAATCGGCATTGTTGGTGAAAACGGAGCAGGAAAATCCACTCTGCTGCGGATCATGGCTGGCCTCGACCAGGAAATCCTGGGCACGGCGGTAATTACCAAAGGTATGCGCGTGCTGATGGTGCCGCAGGAGCCCAAACTCAATCCCGAAAAAAATGTCCGCGGCAATTTGGAAGAAGCGATTCAGCCCATACAACAGTTGATTGAGCGCTATGATGCAGTGATGGAACGCATGAGCGAAGATCTCTCCCCCAAGGAGATGGACAAGCTTAATAACGAGTTTGATTTTCTGCAAACCGAAATTGACCGGCTGGATGGCTGGAATATTGATCATCTACTTGATGTCGCATCCGATGCCCTTGTACTGCCTCCCGATGATGCTCAGGTCGCCACACTGTCCGGCGGCGAAAGACGCCGTGTCGCCCTCTGCAAAGCCCTGCTGGAAAAGCCCGACCTCCTGCTTTTGGACGAACCAACCAACCATCTTGATGCGGAAACGATTGCCTGGTTGGAAAAAACATTGCGGGAATACCCCGGCACCGTCATCATCGTCACCCATGACCGCTATTTTCTGGACAATATCACCAAGTGGATTCTGGAAATCGAAAATACCCGGGGCATCCCGTTTGAAGGCAATTATAGCTCTTGGCTCCAGCAGAAACAGGAACGACTCCGCATCACGGAGAAAAAGGAAAGTCAGCGCCAGCGCATCCTGGCCCGGGAATTGGAATGGATTCATGCCACGCCAGCCGGACGCCTGAAACAGAACCAAGCACGGGTATCACGCTACAACGAATTGGCCGGAAAAGCATTCGAACTTAATCGCGACGATATCAGCATCCAGATTCCTCCCGGCGCCAGACTCGGCAACAAGGTTCTTGAAGTCAAAAGACTCTGCAAGTCCTTCG
>JBAXYW010000373.1:0-4309 GCA_041670605.1 Lentisphaeria bacterium | reverse complement strand
TGTCTGCTGGAAAAGGAAGCCACGACCCCGGACTATTATCCCCTGACCTTGAACAGTATGCAGTCGGCCTGCAATCAGAAATCCAGCCGCCATCCGGTAGTCGACTATGATGCCAAAGAAATTGTTCGGGCGTTGGATGGTTTGCGTAGCAAGAAACTGGTTTTGCAGATTGGGCAGGCGGGAGCCAGGGTTCCTAAATATCAGCATATTGCCCGAGAGACTCTGGGTTTACCGCAAAATCAGCTGGCCTTGCTGGCTATTTTGATCCTGCGCGGAGCGCAGACTGCTGGAGAATTGAAGCAGCGTTGCGAACGACTCTGGCAATTCGAGAGTCCGGAGCAGGTGGAGGCGCTTTTGGAAAGCATGAGCAACCAGCAGGAAGCTCCCTATATCGTAAAATTACCCCGGCAGCCCGGCAAACGTGAATGCCGGTATATGCATTTGTTTTGCGGCATACCGGAATTGGCCGAGGAGGAATTGCCCGGTTTGGCGCCGGAGAGTGCTCGTCTGGAAGTTGAGAAAGAAGAAAGCCGTATCAGTCAATTGGAGTCTCAAGTAGCCGAAATACAAAATCAATTGGCGGAATTACGAGCGGACTTTCTGGAATTTAAGAAGATGCTGGAATAAAGCGGTTGCAAAGCCGGGATTGCATTATTTCAGCAGAACCGGGACAGGCAGGTCATAGCCATGGGCAAGCATCCAGGTGGCAACGGCCAGCAGCAGGCCGCCGACAAAAACCGAGCCGATTTGGCCGGATACATTGGTCGCTACAGAATAGGGAAGGATAATATTGGAGGGGTCTTCATCCTGCGCCATCTTTTGAATGACTCTGGCTGACATCGGAAAAGCGGAGATGCCGGCGGCGCCGATCATTGGATTGACTTTTTCTTTTACAAAGAGATTGACGAATTTGGCATACAGGACGCCTCCAGCGGTATCAAAGATAAAAGCGACCAGTCCCATCAGCATGATCAGCAGGGTATCCCGGGTCATAAAACGATCCGCAGTCATGGTTGAACCGATTGTGATTCCCAGCAACAGAGTGACTAGGCTGGAAAGCTCATTCTGGGCGGCTTTGGAAAGTTTTTCCAGCACTCCGCATTCACGGATCAGGTTACCGAACATCAGCATTCCAATCAGGGCTGCGCACATCGGGACAATCAGGCAGGAAACTATAGTGACGATAATCGGAAAGAGAATTCTGGTGGTGCGGGAAATCTTGACGCCGTGATATGGCATGCGGATCAGGCGTTCGGATCTGCTGGTCAGCAGGCGGATGACAGGCGGTTGGATCAAGGGAACCAAGGCCATGTAGGAATAAGCCGCAACTGAAATCGGCCCCAGCAATTCCGGAGCCAGCCTAGCCGAAACGACGATGGCCATTGGCCCGTCTGCTGCTCCGATATTGCCGATAGCGGTTGCTGCTCCCAAACCGAATCCAAGCATGCGTGCAACGACCATGGTCACAATAATACCAAATTGGGCGGCAAAACCATAGCAGATCATACTCGGACGGCTGAGCAATGGGCCGAAATCGATCATGGCGCCGATAGAGACAAAAATCAGCACTGGGAAAAGCTCATTTTCAATGCCATGTTGCATCAGATAGGTCAGCACTCCGTGTTCGCCAACCGCTGCCGAGCCCGGGAAGTTTGCCAGAATGACACCAAAGCCAATCGGCAGTAGCAGCATCGGTTCATATTGTTTTTTGATGGCTGCCCAAATCAGTGCGAGCCCAATGATAAACATCCCGATATTGCCCCAAGTCAGGGAAGTTATGCCTTCAAATAGTTCTGCCATCAATACACCATCATCTTTCAAAAAACAGGAATTATCGCGACTGTAAAGCTTCTAATATAAGCGTTATTGGTACTTTTTGCCAGAGAAGACGTTCGCAATTAAGAGTGCGGGGAGCCAACGCCAATTAAAAAACTAAACGCAGCGCCGGACAAAGACAGCCTGGTGCATTGAAGCTGTCATGAACGTCTTGAGCTTGTAGAGATGGTGAAAGCGGCTATCGATATGGAGTGCGGGAGCAAGTGACTGTTCACAGGACGTGGAGATGATGGGGACGTGGGCTTCGTTTGTCGTTCGATGTGGCGCCCAGACGCTGATTTTGGTGGACCCGGAAACCGTTTTTTAATCACGTCGAATTGCGTAAGCAGCTCCTCTGATTTTCTCAGCTCGGGGGGGGGTTACGGCTTACTTTCCAAGTGAATGTAAGGGGCCAGGATTTCCGCGAATTTTTCAGCCAGTTGGATGCAACGCGGGCCCGGGATAGCAGCAAAGTCATCCGTAATCAGGTAGATTTGCTGGTTTTTTACCGCTTTGAGGGCGGGGAGGAGGTTCCAGTCTGTTTTTGCACGGGTCAGAATTTCGCTGTTTTTATCGTTCAGTTCCGGAGCGATTTCGATAATGAGATCCGGATTGAGTTGCAGGATTCCTTCTGTTCCCAGATTGGGGTAATCCAGGTTCTGGTTTTCGGGCAGCAGGCGTCCGCCTGCCGCGGCAATCATTTCACTGAAGTACTGATCCTGTCCAGCGACCGATAGATTTTTCAGTGTTCCCTGACCCCGTTCCCGCCAAACGACAACGAGAACGCTTGGGGTTAAGTGTTTTGGGGGCAGGTGTTGACGCAAATTGTCCAGGCGTTGATCTATTTCGCGTACCAATTGCTGTGCTTTTTCCTGCCGATGAAAGGTTTTGCCCAGCAGTACCATGGTATTGCGGATTTCCGGCAGGTTATCACCTTGGGCGACCAAAACCGGAATTTTCAGCCGTTTGAGCATTTCCAGTACGCTGCCATGGTTCGGATAGACGATCACGCAATCTGCTTGCAGTCTGGCGATGGCTTCCAGATTCGGGTCGAGCAAGCCGCCGATTTTCGGCAGTTCCAGAACCTGTGGGGGATAGTGGCAAAAATTGGAGACGCCGACGACCCGATCACCCAGTTCGAGTGCAAAGAGCATCTCGGTGATTGCAGGCGCTAAGGAAATGATCCGCCGGCAGTCGGGTTTAATCGTCAGTGGAACGATGTCGTTTTGTTTGGAGTCACGACAGGCGCAGAGCAACAACAGGGAAGGAAGGGCTGAAATCAGGAATTTTCGCATCAGTATACTGCTTATGGGGCGTGTTTAATTGATCAGGAAAAGGCGTTGGGCATCTTCCTTGCCGCCGCCAAACCAACCCAAGCGGTAATGAGCGCGCAAATCCGCGATATTCAGCCCAGTATAGCCGGCATGAGTATAGGTCATTTGTTCTGTGCTGACATGGCCATCCGCTCGGACTGCATTCGCTTTGCCGGCATGGCGGAAATGCATGTCGGGGGATAAATCCACTCCCCAAGCCGGTGAGTATGGGGAGCTGATTGAATAGACCTCGACAATTTCATTGCTATTTTTGAATTGTGCGGAGTCGGCAAAGGTCAGGGTTTCAGCGGGTCTTCGCAGCTGTGTGATCCTGTTATAGCTTGTCCATGCGTCACAGAGTTCGCTGTTGTAACCATATCCGCCGCAGCCCAGGTTGTTGCCCCAGGCACTGTCATCGAATCCGACGGATTGCAGGCAAGGGCATTGTTTGATGCGTTTGCTGCCCGTGAGGTATTCCATCAGGCCGCCTTCGGGAGCAAAGGAACTGGACGTATCACTTCGGGTACCGCACCAAGCGTGGAGATTGCTTTGGTCGGATTTTGGCACCATGTAGTCGTCATTATCCGCGGCGTATAGAATAAATGCCAAACCGAGTTGTTTCAGATTGGAAGCACAGGTGATTGTATTGGCTTTGTCTCGAGCTTTACTCAAGGCGGGTAATAACATGCTGGCAAGAATCGCAATAATCGCGATAACCACGAGCAGTTCAATCAAAGTAAACAAACGGGGACGGGGACGGAGAGAAGGCAATAATTCGTTCATCATAACAGCCTTTTGCGTTTCGCGCACAATGGTGCAGGTTTAAGAGACTCAAAGTACGGGCTCTGACTCATGGCTGAAAATGCCATTTACAGTTGCGCGACAGTCCCCGGATTACACGGGATTCACCGTTAAACGCTTTGAGTTTATCTGACTATAATGTAATGCTTCTTGTGGAGAGTTACCAGTGCGTTTTGGGAAAAAAATGCAGAATGCAGAATGTGGAAACGGGGAAATTGTAAGTTGTAAGTTGTAAATGGTAAGTTCTGGGGAACGGGGACGGGGGCGGATCCGGAGCTGGAAGCTCCGGGCACAATCGGGCGACGGGGGCGGATCCGGAGCTGGAAGCTCCGGGCACAATCGCGGGACGGGGGCGGATCCGGAGCTGGAAGCTCCCGGCA
>JBAXYW010000372.1:0-4323 GCA_041670605.1 Lentisphaeria bacterium | reverse complement strand
TGATTGAAGCGGCCAAGAGAAATTGGCTTCTTTTTTTGCGGAATTCCGATCACGGATGACAATTTGGGCGGAGGCTAACGGTGAAGTCTGTAAGGTTTTCACTGCCACTTTCAGCTCGTGATCCTGCGTTTCACAGCTAACAATTTCGACTGGCATATCCCGCCTGGCGGCCCAGAGCAAGGCGCGATTGATGAAAGCATATGCATCATCAGCCTGTTCTACCGGCAATTTTTTCGGAACAATGGGATTACCGGGGTAATCAAGAAAAACAATACGCCCCTTTCCGTGCTCGGCAACCCGGATATTCGCAGCTGCAATACCGGGTGGCAAGTAGCCACCGGCGAGTAAGGGATGAGTCGGTGGAATCGCGACTGCAGTCTCCAGAAGAGTTTTTATTTTTCCCTGGGGACTACCAGGATGAATATAGACAAGCCCGATTCCTTTTTCTATCAGGGGAATAATTTGCCCTTCGAGTGTATGGACCATTGCTGGCCATTCTTTGCTCTTGCTGTGCCAGCCACTCAGGAGGATGGCGTCATACTGTTTTTCCAACAGTGCTTGCATTTCACTCATGCCATCTGACCAGCCATTTCCGGCCTCAGCCCAGCCGACAGCCCAAAAACTTCCCGCTTTCAATGTCGGCGTCACAAATTCCAGATCCATACGCTGCGCCAATTCGACGACTTCACGAAGGCGGAATGCATCGATCAAAAAGAGAGTACAGAGTTTACCGATTGCGGACGGTTTTCCAAACCGAATATGTGGCGTCACGATATCTTCTTTCAAGGAAAGCGGTGCGTATTTCAGTTGTTCTTTGACGAGTTTTTCTTCAATCGGCAACTGTTTGAAATTGCCGCTGGGAACTCCGATTGAGAAGGGCTGTTCAATCTGAAGAACCTCGTTCGCATTTTTATCCAGAAAACGGCACTGTATCACATGAGTACCCTCGCCTTTCAGCATGATCGGAAAGGTCAGGCGTTTAAAACTGTCAGCTTTCATTTCTATAGTCTGTTTTTCGGCAATAGTCCAATCTTTACCGGGTAGTTTCCGGTGTTGGAGAATCGCTTGGAAAACACTATTATCTGGTACGGCCACATCTACTGCGACCTGCTGATTTCCCGAAAGAAGTGTCAGGCAACCCGCCCCCGCTGAGGTGACTCCGCTCAAATGACGGAGTCCTCCAAACGGCAGATAGTAAAAGGTCGTCTTGAAACTACCACCATTGGGAATGGAAACCGGACCCAGCATCCACTCGGCAGTCGTGAAGGTTCCGCAGAAACAATGATAAAACTGTTTCAGGTATCGGAAATCCACGATTGCCGCCAGGCCGGTTCGTGAATTTTCCCCGACAACACCAATCCATCCTCGGCTGGCATTGCGGGTAAAAATTTGTTCTCCACTTTCCGGTTTCTCACCAGGAAAGGTAACGATGCCATTTTCGGTTGGCAGATAATGTTTATTTTTATCATCAGCCAGATTCCAGCAGTTGTGTATCCATGGTGTTAACTCATAGGTTCCCATGGCTTCAGGAAGGTTGCTGATTTCATATTCAACCTTCAGCAAGCTACTGTCCCGGTTCAAAGTGAATTTCTTGCTGTAACGGATCATCCGCATGTTTCCAGAACCATATGCCCAAAGATGCAGAATGACACGATCCGTGTTTTCCTGCAATTTTTCGGCAGTATAGTTGACATCAATAAATTCCCCTAAACTGTAATTCGGCGTTTCCCAGAAAAGGTCTTCAAACATTCCGTTCCCGGCGGAAAATTCTCGGCCCCGATAAATGTATGATGTGCATGCGCCGCCGCGTGTTCGGAATGTCAAAGCGCAGTAGTCGTTACCCATTTCAAAGGTGCCATTATTTTCACGAAGATAGCAATCTCCGGCTCGCCCCACAGGTATCATAAAGCAGCAGAATGCAACAAATAATAATTTGGCGATGCTTCCTGGCGGCAATAGTGTGGTTCGGGTTGGAAAGCTGAGAAACCTATTCATGTAATCTACTCCTTGTCTATGTCGCTCAGCGCTTGACTTTCCAGCCTCCGCCCCAAGTTCCGCCCGGAACCAAATAATGGCTTGGTTTCACATGTATATCAGCATAAAGGATATTCAAGTTGCCATTGCCATGATAATCAACATAGACCGTTTTTCCATCATAGGTATACTGATTAGCGACTTCCATTGTAGTTTTAAAGGCTGCTGCTCCTCCTGAATTGAAAAGCCTGTTCTGAAACAGCCAGACCTCCAGCAGCATATAGCTATCCGACGGCTTCGTAATCTCACTGGCATGGCGGCTGCCGTCGGCCCAAATCATACCGTAATAAGTAGGATCATTCCACATCCAATAATAGCCATTCGCGGCATAGCTGCAGGTCGGACCATTATGTGGCAATTTGTCGCTTGGACAAGAAAAAATAGTACGGGCGGACGCACTGACTGATTCGGGTAATCCCAAATACGGGCGGATACCTTCCATGTAATTAAAGTTTTTTGTGTATGGAAAGTAATCTTGGTAATCGGAAGCATAGAGCACCAATGCAGTACCCTGTTGTTTCATCTGATTGACGCAGGTAATGGCATGCGCTTTAGCGCGTGCTTTCGATAATGCTGGAAGCAGCATCGAGGCTAAAATCGCGATGATTGCAATTACAACCAAAAGTTCTATTAAGGTAAATTGCTGAATAACCCCGAATAGTGTGGTAAATTTCCCCTCTCTTTTCTGATCCTTAGTGAAATCCGCATTTTTTTCTGACATGAGTTGCTCCTTTCGGTGATTTTTCTTCATGGGACCCCAAGTTAAGATTTCCCTGTCGCTTGAGAAGTTTAAGCAAAATTTGTTTTATCTTTCATTCTTCATTCTTCATTCTTTTCTTGCCTTTTAACTTTGTCATTATGTTCTTTCTGGAAATGTTATTGTCGAAGAAAAGGTGGCTTTGGTTTTTTGCCCCGCCACAGTCCACATTGTATTTTGTATGTCAATTCCTTATGACAGCATTTTTTCTCGGCAAGGGTTAGACATCTGAGGATTTGTGAATGTCAAGTATGAATTCAAGGAGTCAACCATTGTGGGCGTAATCCAGTCAACACTCTTTGTTTTTTTTGCAAAAACCATCTGCCACGCATCTTTCCAATGCACATCGAACGACGGGAATTCTTCTCCAGGCATACGTGAGAACTCGGTATTATAGCAACCGACTTTGTCGATTTCCTTGCAATTAGGGAACCGGGCGATCAAGCATCGGACAAAACGTAGCAACAAATTATCGGATCTGGAAAAAATGGCAGTCGGGTGATTGTGACTGAAAATGCGTTTCAACCGTTCGACATTATTCGTGAAGTCATTTGCAGCACAATACATAAAATTCGTTGATTCAAATTCAAGGCCACAGCGTGCTGCTGCGGTAGTCAACTCCTGGCGTTTGAACAGTCGTGGTTCATCATGATGTCCCAGAAAAACAATCCTGCTATGACCCTTGGAAAGAAAATATCTTAGCGTAATTTCCGTTTGAGCGATTCGGTCGATAAGTACTGCCTGCTCCGGAAGTGGTGCTTCCCATTCAAAACGGTTGAAGAATATCAAATTGGCATGATCCGCCAGATGATAAACCTCCGAAAGATCATTCTTCAGCCCCTCTAAGTCCACAAGAACATGAACTGGCTTCTGCGAGAGCATGTGACGTATATTGGTTTCATCTCCCATCAGTACCGGTATTACTATCGAACGAGCCGCATTAACGCATGAAAATAAATCTTCATAATATCGAGCCATATTACAGGGACGAATATCTGTCAGCAGCCCAAACAATAAGCGTGGATTATCCTTTCTTTCTGAAATAAATATTCCGCTCCGAGGCGAACGAACAACCAGCCCACGCTCTTCCAAGGAACGACAAGCCAGCTGGATTACCATCGTACTGACCTGATATTTTGCTGCTAGCTTCCGCATCGGGAGAAGGCGTTCCCCTATAGCAAAATGCCCCGAAATAATCATTTTCTCCAGATGCTCTGTAATTTTTGATATTTTAGTATCCATTATTGCCTCACGAACAACTGAATTTTCTGTAATATCTGTAATATTATACTGCAATAATTTTTTTTCAAGCAAAATGGGAAGAAAATCTTGTCTTTGGAGTTTTTGGGGCGTGCTTTCTTTTTTTTTCTGCGGAGCGTCAGACGTTTCGGAACGCACGGTGGCGTCGCGTGGGCACTGCGGTTACTCAGGGGGAAAGGACGATGTATTGTGATACAAACGAGTGAGTTTCGCGGACGGCTACAAAAATGGCAAGGTTACAGCATATCGTGATACCAGTGGACGGATCGTCG
>JBAXYW010000371.1:0-4325 GCA_041670605.1 Lentisphaeria bacterium | reverse complement strand
TATCCATTCATTGGCGGTGCGGTAAGGAAGCGAAATCTTCCCGTCGCGTGAAAGCTGGGCGACACCGCGACGGTAGCTTGTTTCGCTGATGGTTTCGGCCACCAGTTTCTCAAGTTCGTTCGTCTTTGTCTGGTAGCGCCTGAATTTGATCAACTTTTGCAGAGGGGCATAAGTAACGCCACATTTGCAGCATTTCACCCGTTTGAAATGCAGGATGAACTCGCCGACGCTCGTGCGAATTCTGCGATTGTGCCCGCCATTGAGTACAAGGTTGCCGTCCGTACATTCGTGGCAAAGTGTCTGGCCGGCAAAAATCCTGCTCAGTAAAACTTCCTGAATGAGACCAAGAATCAGTTTCAGCAGTTCGGCGATGGCCTTGTGCTCAAAAGCATCTGCAACCTTTATGACCAACTCGTCGAATGAAAAGTTTTCCACCGAATTGCAAAATGACAAATCCATGCTAATTTTTCCTTGCATCTGAATCTCCTTGTTTTGGTTGGTTTGGTAACTTCATCAAAATAAGGATTCAGATGCACTTTGTCAAATATTTACTCCTATCACAAGATTTCGCACATTATCAACTTGTAAGATTATCCCATTGGAGCTATATTGCTCTTGTTTAGCTGAATTTAATGTACTGTCAAGCCTCCGGCGGCAGGCGCAGTTAAAAATTCCACTTTTCCGCCAGCAGGAAAAAAGAAACGGATAGCATCGCGAGCGAAGCAAGATTAGACTAAAATAAATACGATGAAAAGGATTAACATGCCGAAACGAAAGCTCCTACAGTCTTCTTCCAAGAATGATGTATTAAAGTTGTCGGCAAGTACTTCGAGCCATGAGCTGCTTGTTGATTCCTCATCAGCCTTATCCAAGTCTGGACGCTGTTATGGTTTCCACTTTACTTTAATAGAATTACTGGTGGTCATCGCTATTATTGCCATATTAGCCAGCATGTTACTACCGGCCCTTGGGAAAGCTCGCGCTAAGGCTCAGGAAGCCAAATGTCGCGGGCAATTACGCGATATCGGGCTTTCTATCACTATGTATTTCAATGACTATGATGATGTCTTTCCCTCTGGGGTTGGAACGGCTTTTTCGCCTTGGCGTCCGCTTTTGGATGGAAAATATATCGCTACCCTGAATATCTGGGATTGTCCAAGTGACACCACCCGACTAGCCCAGACCGCGAATTATTCCGATGGCAATTATTATAATTATTCATGGACAAAAATGAACGGAAAAAGTATCAATCGCAGTTATATCTTGGACAGAGCCCTGGGACAGTACAACAGTAGTAATTACTTTGGGCTTTTTTTGATTTCGAAAGAAAAAGAGCCTTCGCGTGTTCCTATGGCCAGCGATTGGTACAGTCAGGCCTGGGGACAAGATTATTTCTATGGCTATGAAAATATTGTCTCATACAAATGGCGTGCCGGCGAGCATCATGGCGGCAAAAGCAACGTTTTGGCTGCCGATGGCCGGGTGGTGACTGAACTGTATTCGCAGCTGTTTACTGCCGGTTCCAGCCTGAAATCATATTCAAGTCAGGCTTATCCGTTGCGAACGACCCCATAAGTAAAATTTAAGATTATTCAATTGTTGGATTGCTTAAGAAACACTAGATTAGGAAAGCATTATGCTCAAATCAAGAAAAAAAATCAGTCCGCTATTCTTGTTGCTTTTGTGCAGTGGTCTCTGGGTGTCAGCTGCGATAGAATTGACGCTTAATGGGTACAAGCCGGAGTTTAAAATTGACCGGGATAATGAAGCCTGGCATTACCACTATGAACGAAAATTACAGAATGCGGCTCCTGACGAGGTCTGGGGGCCTGAATTGGGATTGTCGCGGCGCGGCTGGAAACAACATCCGAAATACCAGTATATTCGTGGCTATAATGGCGATATTAGCGTCAAAATTTTGGTTTCGGGTTCGATTAGCAGCTTAGCTGCCAGCGTTAAAATTACTAATTATGCCGATTCCGAAAGCCGGCAAGCCAGCTTAAGCTATTCCCTGAATGGGGTTGATTATCTGCCGTTGGCACAGGAAAATTTTACCGGTACTGCTGTGATCAGCGGGGCAAAAGAGCTGTCGGCAAACCGGGGGGTGCTTTGGTTACGTTTTCAGCGCCATTTAGCCGAAGGTGATCAGAATGGCCGTGCTGGTTTTGTCCTCCTGGCAGATTTTTCTTTTCAGCTCAGTGGGGCTTACCCTGCAGAAGCAATAGCGACAGCAGCAACAGCGCCGCCGCTGGCAGCAGAGAGTTATCGGGTCCAGAATTTTTTCCCGACCGGTGTTTTTTGGCCCTGGGAGCGGACGAAAGCAAATGCCGAATTTGCGCAAATGGAGCTTTGGGCTTTTGTTGAGCAAACGATGCGGACTTTGCGCGAGCATCATTGCAATACTCTTTGGTTTGTTAATATCGGCCCCGGCGAAGATGCCCGCCATATTTTGCTCTTGGCCGAAAAATATGGGCTAAAGGTATTACTTAACACCGAGTTATTGTCTGCTTTTTATCACGGCCTTAATTCTTTGGATCAAGCCGAGCAATTGGCTCGCAACACTGTCAATGAAATTGCGGATTCACCGGCTTTGTTAGCTTATGTACTCAAGGATGAACCCCAGCTTTGCTCCGTTGCCCAGCTTAGTTACTTGTATCAGATAATGAAGAAACATGATCCCTTGGCGCGCGATTCGGTTGCCGTGGTGATGAACCGGCAAACCCAAACGTATCTGGAAGACAGTATTTTGCCCGTGATCTGTACCGATATCTATTATTTTGGCCATGATCACTCCACCAATATTCCGAATCCGTCTTCCGTCTCACAACGCGAATTTCGTCATGGTGTCAAGGGGATGAATGCGGTCGCAGAGCGTTATGGAAAACATTCTTGGCTGATGCCGCAAATGTTTGGCGATACTTGGGGGCGGCATTATCGCCGCGGTGATAAGATGGTCGTAGAACCAGGTTCCTATTTGCATTGGCGGATGCCGACTCTGGCCGAAACCAGCTGGCAAATCTGGGAAGGCTTGCGTTTGGGCAGTAAAGGCATGATCTTTTATGTTTTATATCCTCCGATTCCGCTACAAGTGCCGCCCGCTGAAGTAGTTCCAGGCAGCCCTGAAGCGAAAAAAGTGGAACGAATGGATCGTTCCGCCGAACAGGCTCGTTCTTGGAAAAAACAGCGTTTGACGGCGACTGAGCTGGAAATTGATCCTGGCGAGGGGGTTTTGCAACCCGGCGGATGCCCGACGCCGCAAATGGTGCCCATGGCAGAGGCTTTCCGAGTTATCAGAGAGCATGACGACTTGTTGACTCGCCGCCGCAAGGCTGATTTCCCGGTCTTTTTTGCTGCTGATTCAGAAACCGAACTTACCACCTTTGTCGATCCGAATCAGCCAGAATGGCGCTATGGAATTGTTGTCAACAGCAACTTGAATGAAGCACGTCAACTGCAAATTTTATTGCCTCCCAATGTTCTTCGGGTGACGAATTTAAATCTGGATGAGCAATTAAGCTTCATTCCGACGTTGGCTCCTTTTCAGGCTTGTCAGTTAAATTTAGCCGCTGGTGATGGTTGCTTATTGCGGGCTGAATTTATCAATGACGAACCCGGGAGAATGTTTTTCCGGGAGAATTTTGCTCAGCACGATCAGTTTAAGGTGAAATTAAATTTATCGTCGAGTCAGATCGTTCGTTTTGGCAGTTTTGGGATGTTTCCCTTTTATGGTGTTCAGCAGCATGATTCCGGCTCTGAAGAACCGGTATTCAGTGTTGAGAATTTGACCAATCGGAAGAGTGCGGCTAATACCATTCTGATGAATCTTAATAATACTCGTGAACAGGGTAAAGTTTTTTGTCTGCTGGAAGGGGATCTGGCCGGAGTACGACTTTTTGCGGTCGATAATAGTATCAGCGCCGGCGAAGAAACTAACGTGATGCACCTGCAAGAACAAAATGTCGACAAAAAAGCCGAAGCGAAAAATGTTGGCAAAAGCACCCTCTTGCAAGAAAAAGAATTCTTTCGCCCAGCCCAACTTCCGGTGGGTACTACCAGCTTGCAAGTCTTCATGAACCCGGAACAAAAGACGGCTCTGATCTCAAATATTACTATTTGGTTTGTCCCTAACTGATGAATTTTGTTTCCGTTTTTGATAGCCGTTTAGGCGGTTATCTTTATGATTCATATTGGATCATCAACCGTAAGTTTGCGGTCCATTGAACAGAGTTTCAACAGCACCATGAACGATAAAAGGCAATATTAATTAAGTGGAGGTCGGTTATGCTGAAAAAAAAAGAGAATCGGAAGTCGGGATTTCGTTTAGC
>JBAXYW010000370.1:0-4332 GCA_041670605.1 Lentisphaeria bacterium | reverse complement strand
TGCTTGTCTCGAAAATGAGCTCCTATCGCAGAGTGGAATTGCCCGGGATCGGGGAGGATCCGGAGCTGGAAGCTCCGGCTACATTCCGGGGAGGATGCGGGAACGGGGAGGATCCGGAGCTGGAAGCTCCGGCTACTTTCTGGGGAGAACCCGGGATCGGGGAGGATCCGGAGCTGGAAGCTCCGGCTACTTTCTGGGGAGAATACGGGATCGGGGAAGCGGGCTGAAGCAATCAGGCAAAGTTACGGACTGCGTTTTTTCGCTTGCGGTTGCGTTGATTATCCTGCTTGGGTTGCGCGTCGAGCTTGAAGGTTTATATTTTGCCCAAGCGTTTTTTACGAAAAAACAATCGACAGGGGAATACTATGAAGAACAAATTAGGTTGTGTTGTATTTTTTGTTTTTTGCCTTGGCTTGAGTGCGCAGGTGATCCAGGATCATTGGGTGGAGACCTTCAGCTGGCAGGGCTTCGGGACACTTTTTTCGGAGCCATTCCAGATTTTTGGCAAGGAATGGCGCATCCGCTATAAGACTTTGAATAATGGCCCTTTAAGTATTCTTCTTCACGACTTGGATACGAAAAAGCCGACTTCTGTGTTAAGTCGCAAAGGCGGGCGGATCTTGGGCTATGATCAGTACAAGTTTACGCCTGGGGAAAAATATCTATTCATTCAAGGTTCTCTGGGTGGCTGGCGGGTTTCGGTCGAACAGTATCTGGATCGTGTCGAAGAGTGGAATTATCTCAAATATGTCAAACAGAAAGCTGCTTTGGAGAAGCAGGCGGCTTGGGCAGGTGAAAGCTCCCGGGAAATCAGTCATATCGCGGAAGGCAGCTGGAAGTTTGAATTTGAGCAAATCGGGGATGGCCTGTTGCAAATTCAGGTTTTTGATGCGACTGGTGGCATGCTTTTTGATTCTCTGACCAGCAAAGCTGGTAATAAAGGCGGCGGCTGGATTTATGCCCCGGGAACTTATTCGATAAAAATCACTACCAGTGATGTATCCTGGTGTGTCTATGTTTTGACTCCGGCAATTGAAGCAAGCACTGAAGCTGCTGAGAGCAAATGAAACGACCGTTGATTGCCATAACAGCGACTTGTCAGGCCGTTCAAGCTTCTTCGTATCTGATGGGAGTGAACAACAATTATCAGGAAGCAGTTTACAGAGCAGGGGGCTTGCCGGTTTGCTTGCCACCCTTGAACGATCTATCTGCAGTATCAGACCTTGATCAGCAGTTCGCAGGCTTCCTTTTTACCGGCGGACCGGATTTGCCGGCAGAGTACTACGGTAAACCCGATCACCCAGCCATGCATACACTGTTGCCACGCAGAGCAGCCTGGGATATGGCACTGGCCAAAAAACTGCTGAACAAATCCGAAAAACCAATCCTGGGAATCTGCTTGGGGTGTCAGGAAATCAATGTCGCGTCCGGCGGCGATCTGTATCAGCACCTGCCGGAAGTGTCAAAAAATATTGGTGAACACAGCCGCAAAGAAGGCGCTCCGGAAAATATGCATTCCATTGTGTTGGAAAAAGATTCTCAGCTGGCTGAGATCTTAGGAGCAACGACCCTGGACGTGAATTCTTCCCATCACCAAGCCATTTGCAGAGTCGCTCCCGGCTTTCGGGTGGTTGCTCGTAGTGAAAAGGATGCTGTGATAGAAGCCATTGAAGCAGAAGATGCCTTATTCCATCGGCGTTTTTTGCTTTGTGTGCAATGGCATCCGGAACGTATCCAGCAGCTGGTTCCGCAGCAGAAACTGTTTGCGGCTTTCATCGAAGCATGTCGTTAGTCCCTCGGAAGCCGAGGGAATTCAATAAAGATATTTCAGTGCCAGCAACATGGCGTGGAGCTGGTGCTGGACATTATCGATACGGATAATATTCGAATTCAACGATGATGGGATACCCCCGTATGCTTTGGGATGGATTCGCGGCAGATGGGTCAGATAGGAATTCTGTTTCAGAAAGGGACCCCCGACCTGCCAGACCATCAAGCGACCCAGGCAACGTTCGATGACCGGACGAATGCGCTGCATGTTTTTCTGATCGTCGTGCACTTTGGCAATTCTCCAGGCCGCAATCAATCCTTCCAGTGCGTAGGCCGTATTTCCGCCGCGCGCTTCCAATTTATTTTCATGGATTTGCCACCAGGCCATCGCCAGAGTGGTTTCTGCCGCGATATCCGAGTTCTCCCAGCCGGCTTCAACAATTTCCGCGCAGGCCAGTGATCCCCATTGATAAAATCCCTTGGTATCATCGCTGTCCCCGCCAGGTTCCCAGCATTTAACCGTATATTTTTCCAGCAACAGGGGTACTGCGGAACGCAGTCTGGGCAGCAGCTTGTCGCGCTTCAGATAACGCGCTGCCCGGCAATAGGCCAGAAGCGCTTCCCCATCATAGTAGGGACTCCCGACTTTTTCCCGGTATCCGCTGGGCAGGTCATATTGGCTGACCCAGGAGCCATCGGCCAGTTCCATGCTTTGCAAATAGGCAAGTTGCTGATCAAGCAAATCCTGATAGCGCTGCTGGACTTCGACGGGTAGAAACTCCTGTTGTCCGATCAGAAATTCAATCAGCGACAGGCAGAACAGGGCGACGGTTCCGGTTTTCAATACATCCTCGGTGGGATAAGTCAGAATCATCTCTCCAGTGGGCAGCTTTTTCCGGTTCCGGTCGAAGAAATCGATTCCTGCCAACAGAGCCCGGCGGGTATTTTCGGTAAAGCGATCTCGATTAAGGCAGCTCAAGCCCCACAGAGCGCCGGCTTGGCGAACTTGATTGTCATCCTCATAATATTGTCCGGAGCTCAGATCCATGGCATAAAGGAAATTGCCTTCCTTGAACTGCTGATTCAAATAGTAGACCCGGGTGGCCTCAATGGCGGTAATCAGATGTTCCCGGGTAATGACTGGAGCAATATCCAGGCTCAGCCAATATTCCGGCTGACTGTATTTTTTTAACTTTGCCGCAAAATTCTGGTTCTGTCCCAGCAGGCAGGAGGCGAATGAAAAAAGGAATAGGAGATATTTGTACATAAGCAGTTTCCTGAAATCTGATCAAGGGGTTTGTTTCAATACAGCAGAGTGGGTATTCCTGTGCCGTGTTGAGCGTTCAGTTCCGTAGGCGGCGCAATCGGCGGTGATTCAAAAAGGAATTGATTTTTCTGCGGAAGCGGGCGGTGTTTTGTAAGACGAGTTCCGTTTGCTGAGGATCCGGCCGGTGAGAACTGTACCAAGTCTCGGCGGCAATCAAAGCAACATACGAGTATTCATCCGCCAGGATCGGGATGCGTTCGCGAACCAGAGCCGCATGTTCGAGCAGATCCCGATAGGGCAGGCGTTTCAGACCCGCTAATTCCAGCCAGCGGGCGATCAGCTTCTGGCAGGCCTCTATTTTACCGGGATGACTGAGAGGTTGACGTTCCAGGCTGCGCCAGAACCGGTCACATTGCAGGAGATGCCAGCGCCAGACCAGATAGCCCCACCAGCGTTCACGGTGTCGACAAAGCTGCCAGAAAATCCCCAAAGCCAGCGACCATTGCAGAAGGTCTGCCAGGGTTCTCGCCAGCAGCCAATCGTAAATTCGCTTGCCGAGCAGTGCGAGACGCTCGCCAACCGTATGAGCCAAAGAGCGCAACTCCGACATGGCCTTGTGCAGAAAATTTTTCCCGGCCTGCAGTATGGTTTCCAACCCGGCTTTTACAATCTGCTTGGCATCCGGGTGTATACTGTTATTGTCTTGGATCGCTTTGCTGTAAACCTGATCATAGAATGCCGCCACTTTTTTCTGAATGTCACTCTGTTTATGATCTTTTTGCGCCAGAATGGGGCGCATGCTTTGTCCTGAATTGGCTTTGCCGGGTTGCGAGGGCAGCGGCGAGCGGGCGGCCAGTTCCGGAGTCTCAACCTGCCATTTTTGTCCAAAGGGATCAAGCAGAGGTTTGAGCAACGGAGGATTGTCTTCGAGCCGGAGTGCACCAGGCGGGGTTCCATCATAGGTCAGCCAGCCAAAGGGTTCAATGAAGATCTGGGTCCAGGCGTGACCATGATATTCATACACTTCAAAACAGTTCGCCAGCAGATTAAAATTGCCGGGCGAGTATCCGGTAGCCAGCCGGGAATGCAGGCCGGCCAGGCGTGCCAGCAGCGTAAATGCCTGAGCAAAATGCTGGCAGAAGCCCTGCCGGCTTTCAAAGAGAAAGAAGTCAGTAAGTTCTTTGCCAGCAGGGGGGGCTGGCGGGGTCAGGTTATAGGCATAATTCTCCCGCAAATAATCCCGGATGGCTAATGCTTTTTCCTGAGGGTTTTCCAAATGTTCGGTCAGATCCTCA
>JBAXYW010000369.1:0-4346 GCA_041670605.1 Lentisphaeria bacterium | reverse complement strand
TATCAGCTTATAATAGCTGTCTTTGACAAGCTGCACCTGCTGCTGCAGGCTGCCAAAGTTTTTGACCATATCCTGCTTGTAGAGACGGTTGAATTCTTCGTGCGCTTCCTGGATTGTGTGGTCGGTCCGATCCGCCTTTTTGAGTTCACTCACCACATCTTCTATGAAACGCTTGAATTCCTGAACCCTGGAAAAGTTCTTTTTGATAAACTTCTGCGCCGTCAGAATAATTTGGATTGCGCTGGAGAACGGATCGCTGTTGCTCAGCAGATATTCGACTTTTTCGATGTAGTTGCTTTCTGTGGCCTTCCCTGCAAAGCTCTGCAGGGTCTGTTTCTGTTCAGCCACCATCGGGAAAAGGGTTTCGAATTTATCGACTGTGTCGCCGAGCGTTGTCAGTGCGCCGATGAAATGGTCTGCCATGTGCCTGATACTGTCAGCCAGATCAAAGTCGTTGGTGTTCCAGTCCACCTTGCGGCCGCTGTGGGATTCAATGTCAAGATCCATCAACAGCTGGACAGCCTGATTTTTCTGGGCAGCGGTCAGCGTCTTCGTAATGGATTTAAACGAAGCGGACTTGAACTTTGTGGCATTGGTGAAGGCATCCTGAATGCCGTTCTGTTCAGGAGAAAACCATGTCTCCCCATTGTATTTGACCGACAAGCGGCCGGCCCTGAAAAGGGCGGCTAATGTCGAGACGATGGTTCCGAAAGAGTACCCCCATGGTGCGCCGGAAAGTTCTGATTCGAGTGTGCGCCCGTCAACATAGCGACTCTTGATTTTTGCATTGAGCTCTTCAACGACCTTCAGAGGATCGCCGGTGAAGTTGCCGTGGCTGTCGAAAAACCTGAAATCGTCCCCAGAAAACAGCTGGCTCAAACCTTCCTTGCGGCTGCTGAAAATTTTAGTCACCAGGTTTTCTGAAAGTCCCGCTGCCAGACGCTTGGTGTAAATGTTCTTGATCAGCTTGCGCTGCATTTCGCTGATTGTGCCCTTGAAGCTGTCCGCATTGAGCAGAAACTCGTCAAACAAGTAGATCAAAGAGGCATTGCGGTAGGCTTTTTCAATTTTTATCCGGAGCTCCTTTTCCTTTTCTTCCCGAATGATGGAAAAATCGCGGATGATCTGCCGCTTGGCCGGGTCTGATTCATTGGAGGATTTCTCTTCCATGTAGGAGTAGCGGCTGACTTCACCAATCAATTTATCGATCAGCGGGAACTCCCGGTTGTCAGGAACCAGTGAGATGAGGTCTTTTTGATGCTGGGTCTCCAGCTTGAGGTTCTCGATAAAGTCCTGTCTGTCTTCGCTGATATTGAAGAGGCTGTAGACGGTCAGTGTCAGGTGCTTGCTGCCGGGGGCGCTGAGTTCATCATCCTGATCGGAAAGGACGCTAAATTTGAAGCTGTCCGAAGCATCGTTGAAGGTGGCTACCGGAGTAAAGAGCTTGTAATCCTTGATGCAGTTGATCAGGAAACGTTTTTTGCTGTAAAGCTCGACATCAAAGTCCCTCATCTCCTCAAGGAGTTTTCCCTCCAGGTCGGATGTTATTTTGCAATTGTTATTGGATAGAAGCAGGACTTTGACTTCCAGCAGCAAGGCAAGCGCCGCTTCGATAGCCGGTTTGACATCATAGTAAGCGGTGATGTCGTTGATGTAGCTCTTGGTAATGTTTTCCACAGTCGCTGACACCACTTCGGAGTCTGACAACAGGTGGATGGTCTTGAGCAGCTTTTTACCATCAATGACAAGGCCGCTCTCATGCAAAATCTTTTGGGCGCTGTCGTATTTATTAACCAGTCCGACGGGCGGTGACGTCTGAGCTTCAGAGCAGATGGCATAGCCCGGAGTAAAACTGTAAAGCTCCTTGTCCCGCATCTGATTGCAGAGCACCTTAAAGGCAGTAATGATCATGCCCCGGGCGGCACCTTGAGTGGCAGCCAGCGCATTCGAGCTGAATAAAAACTTCTGCAGGATGTCAAACTGGTACTTGTGAAACGGATAGTAGGTGGCAAATTCATCCGCATTCGCCGTCTTGGTCGGAAAAGAGGACTTCAGGTTTGTGGCATCGGATACAAGACCTTCGTTCTTCTGGTGGTAAGCTACAAGCTGTTTGTACCCAGTAGCTGTTTTCTGAAGCAGCCGTGAACGAATAATAACATCCACTTCCGTTGACTCAAGGTGAATCTTGGTCTTAAAACGATCAGTTACCTTGGTCAGCTGGCTTCGATTGACATTGGCATTGTTAATCACATCATCAAGTTTTTCCTGAGCAATGGCAATCGTCCAGACCTTGTTGCTGATGCTCGACAGAGCCTCACTGATACCTTCCAGATCGAGCAGAGTAAATTTTTCCTGGCTGATCGCTTCACTGGCCTCGTCAAATACAAAGACAAGCGTTTCGTCCGGCTGGTATTTCAGGTATTTTTCAAGTTCGCTTTTGAGTTTGCTTGCAGAGAAATCTTTCATGGCATTGCTGTATACGTTCTGGGTGTCAGCATATTCGGCTTCGCTGTACCCGATCGCAGAATAACCACTTCGCATCACCTTGGCGACCAGACGATTGCTGAGTTTCAGTTCGTCCCAGCTCTGTCCTTCGAGTGATTGGACTTTGGCTTTGAACTCATCAAGTTTCCCATCAATGAAGAGATCAAACTCCATGTAGCCATAGATATCATCACGAAAGCCGAGGTTTTTCAGGAAGTTGGCAAAAAGAGTGAAGGCCAGCCCCCGGTCGGTGTTTTGCTTGGCCACGTCAAGAAAAACAACTCGGCTGTTAATGGTTTCAAGATTGCGGATGGAGTTCTCGATGAGGCTCTCGTCTGAAACGCCTTTCAGCCTTGGAATAAAGCGCTCCCGGGCTGGCGTTCCATTGATCGTCCGATTGTCGAGGATGTACCCCAGCATCTTGCCGAAATACGACTTGCCGGAACCGTAAAAGCCGGACAACCAGACGCCCGTTTCTTTGATATTGGAGGTAAACTGGTTGGTGAAGTTGTACAGATGCCGGCCGATTCCCTCGGTCACAATATAGGATTCAATTTCCTGCTGGATTTCATGTTCAGAACGATCCTCCAGGTCAATGACATTTTTTATGTCTTTCTGAAGATCCAGAGTCAGTATTTCGTTTATTTTCGTCATCTGCAGCCTCTTATTTCACCAGCGTGCAGCGATATTTCGATGCTGGTTTGAAGTTCAAAAAGGAAAGGTTGTCTTCCTCGATCTTTGACGGGTAAAAAATCACCAGAGGATGAGGCAGGTTGATGACCGCCTTGTGCTCCATAATGTTCACGTTGTCAATCCCTGTGCCAAAGAGGCAACCGGTTCTGATCAGAAATGGAATTTTGTCGTTCCTGCAGGCGCGCTCAATGTCACTGATAATCAAATCGAAAAGATCCGGAGCGGGATCATCGGATCGAAAGACCTTGTGAGGAGTAATGATGAAATCTTTGTAATACTTGCTGAACGATTCCCAGCCGTCTGCATCGATGAACTGAACCAGTAATTTGCTGATATCAATAAATTCTGCTTTATCAGGGTAGAGTTCTTTGGCTTTTTCAATGTATTGTTGCTCTTCCTCGGGCGGATAAGAAAACAGAATGCTGTTTCCACCGTTTGCCTGACGCCGAAGCTGATCTTGGTTTGCTATTTGATGCTTAAGATCAGCAAACTTTCGTTGATGATCAGTGATATAAGACATCGAAAATTCCTTTATAGCTATGGGTTAGCTCGATGTTTAAAGCGACACCATTGAAATTCATATTAAAAAAACCTTTCAGAGAAAGCTTCTTAAACCGCTCATGAACATCCGCTAATGGTATAAAGCTAACTGGTAACAAAGCGTTAGTCAAGATATTGCTGGTATTTGGCGAAAATATTTTTGCCAAATATAGGAAGAGAACCTGCGCTTCTGAAGAAGGCCTGACATGCTTAAAGGCTTTAATTCTTCCGGCATTCAGGAAGCCAAGTTTGCTCATCAGATTCAAATACTTGCTCGAAAGCGTATTGATTGTATTTTCAGACCAGCTGATTTGCAGCGATTCCTTCTGGCACAGGAATTCTTTCAGATAGGCGGCAATATCATCTTTGCAGATACTGACGCGGCCCGAGTAGTAGGTTTTAACAAAAACTCGCGAGGTGATTTCTCTGAATAATCGGTTGTTCAAAGTAAGCTGCCAAATAAGAACCAGCTCTTTATCTTGCAGTGGTACACGCGCCTTAAAAACCTCCCGAATAAGCGTCTGATGCTCCTCATTCCTGAATTGTAAAAAACCTTTTTGAATCTCGCGCGCAATTCGTGAGCGGCTTCTTTCGGTACGGAGATTGAATTCATTGCGCTGATTGACGAG
>JBAXYW010000368.1:0-4350 GCA_041670605.1 Lentisphaeria bacterium | reverse complement strand
TTGATTCAAATCATGAGAAGCATAGTTGTGAATGACAAACCGTACTCTGAAATCTTTTTTCAAAAATCGCTCGAAAAATCTCTAAAAACGGCTTGACATTGACACATTATCTTCAGTCTGCGTCAAAAGCGAGCTTCAGCTCGCTTCCCCGTTCCCGTATTCTCCCCAGAATGTAGCCGGAGCTTCCAGCTCCGGATCCTCCCCGCTCCCGAACAAATCCGTTTTTCGAGATGCAAACGAACCGCGCTACGGGACACCCCCGGAGCCGCCGCTCAGTTTTGTGAGTTCTGGCAGAGTTCCACCTGATTTAGAGTCAGACGACGCACATATTCCGAGGTCAGTGCCGTATGCCCGCAGGTTTCCACCTTGATATCACTAAAGCGGAGGTCTTCCAGCCAGGTCTCAGCATTACCTTCCAGACGGATAGGTTGCGGGGAGCGAATCCGGAAGTTACTGAAACTCATGGAACCGATATAACGCAGTCGGACGGTATTCTCGACATTGATCCAGACCGGAACCCGTCCTGATTCAATAATAAAATTCTGGAAAATAAGATTTTCCAGATGCAGATACCCCGAACAATCTTTCCGGAGGTAGCGCACTGGATTATTGATATTGATACCGTTGCCCGCTCCGCGGATAATGATATTACTAAAGGTGCAGCAGCGGATCGTATCGTCGGATGGGCAACCGATCCGGATGCCCTGACAACGGCTGTCCAGCACGCAATTGCTGACCACCACTTCTTCACAAACGGCATGATGCTCCGGCGTCCGCCGGATAGCCCGAAGAATCAGGCAGTCATCTCCTGTGCGGAAAAAGCTGTCACTGACGCTGACCCGGCGGCAATCATCAATATCGATTCCATCATTATTGATCATCTGCTGGCAACCGACAACGCGGACGCGGCTGATATGCACATCCTCACAACCCAATAACCAGAAAGTCCAGCCTGGAGAATCCACAAAGGAAACGCCTTCAAACAGCAGGTTGCGGCAATCATAAAACTGAAGCATCCGTGGGCGGGGATGCGGGGGTTTGGCAAAAAAGGCTCCCTCGGGCACATTTCGATCATAAAAATCCGGGCCGGAACCGTTAACTTCCCCCTGCCCTGTAATCGAGACATTCTCGGCATGGGCTGCCGCCAACAGGCATTTACGGCTTTTTTCCGGAGCGACAGCATCGAAACCTGGATCACAGAAATCATCATAGAGTTCCGGCTTCGAAAACCCCTTCAAAATCGCTCCTGCAGGAAGATGTAACTCGATATTGCTCTTCAAATACAGGGTGCCGGACAGATACAGCCCAGGTTCCAGGCAGACGCGTCCCCCCCCGACCGCTGCCGCTGCATCAATCGCAGACTGGATAGCCGCCCCGGTCTTTTCCGCAACAATATATTCTGACATATCCTACCCTTCTGAAACCCTTTTAAAACAACCATTTAAGCCGCTCATTGATACCGGGAATTATCGCTCACATCCGAACCCAAAGCGACCCGCAAAGGATCAATTTCCTTGCCGGAAAAACCAAGCCAGGAATGACGCCGAAAACCTTCCGCATAGGCAAATTTCCCGGAACGCTTGCCCATTTCTTCAGAAAAATCTTTCATCACCTTCAAATAGGCATCCATTCCTTGGCTGACATCGAGCCATTCCTTCTGTGATTTATGGCAGGCCAGCATGTCCCACTTCTGATCGATGACCGGCTCCACATTGACAAAAATTTCCGGTTCGATTTTTCGCCGTAAGGAGTCCATCAGGCCGTGTGGTGTACTGTGATAAATAGTAACATCGTTTTGGATCGGGGGCAAGGGCGGATCACATTTGGCATTCAGCATGCCTCGGGCAAAAGCCGCAGTCACTGTAACCCGGCAGGAATTCGTATGATCCTCCATGTAGTCATCCATCGATTGCGTGAAAATGATCGTCGGACGCACTTGCCGGATGACACTGAGCACCTTGCTAATAACATCCCAGTTATGGAAAACTTCCAGATCATTACATATCGAGGGATGCCAGACAGCACCCACCAATGCGCAAGCCGCTTGGCACTCGGCCTTGCGTTTGCGCGAAATCGTTTCAATATTGTCAACTGCAGTGCCACAGCAGCCGTTGGCAATCGTCATATAATGCACTTCCCAGCCGCGCTTCTGCAGCATCAGCATAGCCCCCATGGACATAAACTCAATGTCGTCCGGATGCGCTACCAGGGCCAAAACAGCAGGTTTTGTACTCATAGTTCTCCTCTACACAAAAAAACAAAAAAAAGGCAGGATCACTCCTGCCCCTGAACGATTGATCAATGCATTTCAACTTTGCAGGCACCCACCCCTGGGCGGAAGAAATTGAATTGGACATTGGGATGTTCCGCCAGCAACGACATCGGTACTGCGGCATCCGGGATCTTCTTGGAAATCATCAAGGTCGTCAAGCGCATACCAAAGGCGTTGTCATGGCAGCCAGCTTGCCAGATCGACACTTTCTCGGCTTTCCAGGTCTCCACTGGACCTACGGTAGCCGCGGTGGTCGGAACCAGTGCAATATTGCCGCCGCCGGAGGTGCGGGCATTCTGCATTACCGTCATCGGATGCAAATCTACAATACGAGTAGCCAATTTGCGAAATTCTGCCGGAGTCGGCGGATTCGTCGCATATTTGCCTTCCCGCTTCAGTGGATCATTGAAAGCCCAGTGTTTGGTATCGCCCTGACCGCCCTGCATCAGCTTGCAGCAGAACTGATCATAGCTCTTGCTATAGGTAGACAAATCCCCAGTCGGAAAATGCATGTTCTTTTCCGGCATGCGTAATTGGGGCAGTATCTTGTTAAAGCAAAGATCCTTGTCGCATTTGGCAAAAGAAAGAGGATGATCCCCGCTGACGGCCACACCGTTTTCGACCCATTCGTCCATACCCCAAAACTGAGCCTCCAGCTTACCCAGATTCAGGCCGAGAGAATTGACCAGTCGCGCCACCAGGGGGAGCTGTTCCGTCGGCCCAATCGGCCCGCAAATCCCGCAGGGATTATCTGGCGTGGACTGTTTCCATGCTTCGATATATTCCAGCGCTTCGGCCAGATAAAAATCCTCAATGGTATCATACATCATTACTTTGAACCCTGGACGGCTCAGCTTTTCAAGGTCTTGCACCGTCAGTTTGGCGGCATCTGCAACAAGTTCATCAGCAATAGTCGTGTAATCCCACCAGTCCGGAGCGACAACGCTTAACTTTCTCATGAGTAGTACTTTCCTTCTTTTTATGGTGACTAACTTGGACACAAATCCAGTCCGTAAAGGCACTTTCAATATTGTAACCGCTTTTACGCAAGTTGCAACCCGGAATCACCCGGCAAAAGCATTATTTTACGCTTCACTGGCATTCCTTTTTTTCGGATAATATTCACCGGCGATCGTGGTGAAGGTTCCGATCAGCATCAGGCCGACAAAGCTGAATTCCAAGAGGGTAAGCGTTTCCCGGAAGATCAGCCAAGTGTAAAGGAAGGTTAATACGGGCGCTAGCTGTTCCAGCGCGGCAGCAACTCCAACTTTAACATACTGCAATCCGTGAAAGTATAAATTATAGCCCAGTGCTGAAATCAGGCAACCCTTGGCAAGGATCAGCAAGCATTGCCAAAGTGCCAAGTTCTGCCAAGCAGTCACCCCATCCAGGACAAGGGACAACAGGATCAACAATATGCCTGCCGTTGTTAAACGCAATCCAGTCATCGTTATCGGCGCAAAGCGCCTCAACAGCAATTTCCCGATGACCGTTCCCAATCCCCAGCAACACATCGCTCCCATGGCCAGAAACCATCCCTGCAAGGCTGTTTTCCCGGTCTGATCTCCGCTGTGCGAATAGCGATACCATCCGTTCAGAAGGTTGCCAATCAGGATGATCAGAATTCCCATCCAAGTTATCCGGGTAAAGCGCTCCTTGAAGGCAAGAAATCCGACCATCACAACCAGAGCCAATTGCGAACGCAAGGTGACGCTGACCAAACCAGGATTCAATTTCTTCACGGCACTGATATAACAGACTTCAGCCAGGCCGGTGCAAAGTAGAATATAAACCAGAAAAAGAATCCAATAAGCCCACGGAACACGGGGTTTTCCACGCAGGACTTTTAGACCGTGGGGCAAGGCCGTCAGGCCACCGGCGGTGAGAGCCAGTCCAGCCAGTAGCAGACTGGGTACTGCTCCGATCACCCGAATCAGAATCGGATCAATGGCCCAGATCATCCACGCCAGCAAAACCAGCAGTACCCCACGACCAGTATCAGACAGAGCCGATATTTTGATCATAATGGTTACGGCCCATAGGTCAGAAAGCGAGCCCGATAATAAAAAAGAAGCAGA
>JBAXYW010000367.1:0-4361 GCA_041670605.1 Lentisphaeria bacterium | reverse complement strand
TTTCTGTCGCCCCTTTGCACGGGGAGGTGCAGGCATCATTACCGTTGGTAATGCCGTCATTGACCCGGAATCCCGGGATGAACCGCGCCAGCCCGATCTTTCGACGGATGAATGCATCCTCCCCCTTACCCGACTGGTTGAAATGGCCCAGGGATTTGGCGTACAACTCTCGTTGGAAGTCAACCACAGTGGGGTCAGTGTTCCCTATGAAGCAGGGAAAAAGATCTACGGTCCTTCCGCTATGATTACCTCCGGCGAAGAAATGGCCGCCGCCATGCAGGGCCGAGAACCAGCGATCACCATCGAAATGGATCATGCAAAAATCAATGATACAGTGGAAAAATACGCTGCCGCCGCATTCCGGACAAAAAGAGCCGGCTGTAAAATGTGCATGCTCCATGGCGCTCACGGGAATCTGCTTGGTCAGTTTGCCAGCCCCTTCTATAACAAACGAACCGACGAATATGGCGGCTCCATCGCAAACCGGGCGCGTTTTGCCATTGAAGTGCTGGATGCCGTCCGCGCACGCTGTGGTGAAAATTTCGTGATTGAATACCGGATTTCTGCTGATGAGATTCTTCCAGAAGGCATGCATTTTGAAGAAACACTTCAGTTTATCGCGTTGATCCAGGACAAGGTCGATATTCTCCATGTTTCCGCCGGTCTCCACAGTGATTTTGAGTATTTCAGAAACTGGTGGCAGAATTATCTGATGGACAGAAAATTCAACGTCCATTACGCCGCAAAAATCAAAAAAGCATTTCCGGATCTTCTGGTGTGTACAGTCGGCTCCATTATGAATGTAAAAAATGCTGAAGAAATCATCGCCACCGGTCAAGCTGATTTTGTCGCAATGGGCCGCCCGTACCTGGCCGATCCCGAGATGCCCCGCAAGTATGCATTGGGGAAAGAAGACGATCACCGTCCCTGTATCCGCTGTCAGCACTGCTGTGCCCGTCTGATCAATCCGGCAGTCCTGACCTGTGCCGTTAATCCGCTCGTTGGTAACGAAACCGAATTTCCTGACGGTAAGGTAAAGCCGGCGGAAGTAAAGAAAAAAGTTGCTGTCATCGGCGGCGGCCCAGCCGGCATCCAAGCTCTGCTGACCCTTTGCGAACGAGGGCATGCTGTCACCCTTTATGAAAAGAACAAACATCTCGGAGGTGTAATTGACTATGCTGCAGCCCCTTCATTTAAACAGGATCTTAAAGATTATCTTGACTACATGGTTATTCAGGCCAACAAAGCGCCGGCATGGATACTTCTGAACACCGAAGCGACAAAAGAATTGCTTGATGCAGAAAGTTATGATGCCATCATCATCGCTGTTGGCGCAAACCCAATTGTTCCCACGCTTCCCGGTGTCAACAAATCGCATGTTCACTGGGCTCCTGAAGCTGACAGCGGCAAGGTGCAAGTCGGCAATAAGACCGTAATCGTCGGTGCCGGTGCCGTCGGAATTGAGTGCGCAATTGAACTCAAACGTGAAGGCAATGATGTTGCGATTATTGAAATGGCGCCGGATCTGTCTTCATTTATGACAGCTAACCTTGCGGTTTTCGGAGATATCATGATGGAACTTAAAAAGCTGAATATCCCCATCCATTTCAATTGCCGGCTTGATGAAATAAAAGACGCTGCCGTTATCTGCACCGATATCGAAAAATCGGCAAAAGTCGAATTTCCGGCCGATACCGTCCTGCTGGCTCTGGGCGTATCACCCAACCATGCGATGGCTGATTCTTTGCGCAAATGTGCTCCCAATACAGAAGTCTTTATCGTTGGCGATGCGTATGAAGTTACCACCAATCTGGCTTCTGCCGTTCTGTCCGCTTTCAAAGCGGCCGCCTATATTTAAAAAATAATGAAAAGAGGTATTTATTATGGCTATTGAACGCACACCGAAACAGAATTTTCTGGATATGGCAAAAGGCATTCCCTCCGACTACCTGCTGCAATTCGCCTACGGACCAAATCCTTATTCCAAACGCCCGCTGATGAACATGTTCTGCGGACCGGGATTCTTAAATCAGCACCGCAGTCCCGAGGGTGGCAAAGATATCTGGGGCGTTAATTACGTCACCACCAGAGACACCGGTTATTCCGGTATGCCGGAGCCAAACAATTTTATCCTGAAAGATATTACGAAGTGGCGTGATGTGATCAAAGCACCGGATATTTCCGGTTTCGACTGGGAAAAAATGGCCAAAGACGATCTGGCCATGCTGGCCAAAATGGGAATTGATCCGTCGCAGACTGCGATGATGTACAGCATGCACTTTGGTTATTTTCAGCTGCTGATGTCCTTTATGGGATTCACTGAAGGGCTGTGTGCGATTGCCGAGGAACCGGAAGAAGTGAAAGCTCTGATGGAATACCTCTGCGATTTCTACACTGAAATCGAGGCAAAATCCTTCGATTTATATAAACCGGATCTGATTGAAATCGTCGATGATACTGCCGCCTGGGGTGCTCCGTTTATCTCCAATGAACAGTATCGTGAGCTTTTCAAGCCTTGTCATGCCAGAGAAGCTCAGTTCGCTGTGGACAGGGGACTTCCGGTCGCGATGCATGACTGCGGAAAATGTGAACCTTTCATTGACGACTGGATCGATTTTGGCGTAAAATACTGGGAACCTGCTCAAACCTGCAATGATTTGCTTGGTATCAAGGAAAAATACGGCAGTGATATGGTCGTAGTCGGCGGATTCGATGCCAACGGCGAGTTGATTCTGCCGGAATGTCCAGAAGAAACCTTTAAAGCGGCAGTCGTCGATGTGATCGATACCCTGGCTGTTGGCGGCAATTATATTTTTGACGGCTGGCTTTTCGGTGATCCTGATGATGAATCCGTCAACAATAAAAACCGCTGGCTGACTGAAGCTACCGAAGATTACAGTGTTGAACGATTCCGAAGCAAACTATGATTCATTAAGATGATTATTTCCTGCATTTTTTTCTAAATCAGATAACATGCGCGCGAAAAGAACTCCGATTCCTGAGGAATCGGAGTTCTTTTTATTGAGATTCACCCGGCAGGTGATTGGAGGTCAAACCTGCCCGACAAAAAACATATCAGATTTCGAACAAATAATCGGCACTAAGCCTGATTTTCCCGTTTACTCATTACAACTGCTGTTCCCATGAGAGCTGCAAGTGCCAAAACAGCCACGATCGCATCGGTTGCGGTTGTTGCTACACCTGTTTTGGGATTGGCCGAATAAGCCTGATGATGATGTTTAAAGTGTTTACTGCAAAGCGGTTCGAGATACAGACAGGAAGCTGAAGTATCGACCGTTCCGTAACATGGGTTAATATAGATTCCCTCATAACCGGAAAGTGCCCGAGGATTGGCTCCGCCTGTTGCACACAGGTCAAGAATGCCATTGTTGATCACTAACCAGCTGGCTGCAAATAAACAGGTGGATACGCCTGCATCAGTTGCTGAATTAGAACGTACAGTCGTGTATCCGCCGTTGAAAACTAAATCATCCGCGGCCCCGATCCCCATACTCTGACCTTCAAAAGCATCGGTGTAAACATCAAGCGTTCCGGCATTGACAATAACGTCGCCATAGGAGAAAATTCCTCTGGCCCCGGCGTCTCCGGTGTTGATGGCTGTAATATCAATATTTCCGCCGTTGATCAGGACATCACTGTTTGTCGTGGCACTGTCGGCAAAAATACCATAAGCACCTTGTGTGCCAGCACCGCCGATTGCAGTGATATCATAGGTTCCACTGTCGATGGTCAGATCATCAGTGACATGAATGCCACCGCCTCTGGTGGCGGCTGTTGCCTGTCCCTGAGCGACCAGCGTACCGGTTCCGCTCATATTCAAGTCGCCGGTAACATCAACGGCAAAACCGTTGTTGGTTGTCAATGTGTTGGTGCCCAGCAGGACGAGCTTGAAAAGATCGGCTGCTGATACCACATTCAGTTCTTGTCCCGTGAAATTGTCAAGCGTCAGCGTGTTAGCAGCTGCATCGAAAGAAAATCCAGCACCTGCGGTGGTAGCAAGAAGATTGACAACCGTTCCGCCAGAAAGCGTCAGGTCAGCAACCGTTGCGGTCATCGCATCGATGGTTTCTTCTTCAACAGCAACGGTTTCATCCGTTGTGACTGCCGGTTGTGCTGGGGCGGCGGCGGTTCCAACTGTTTTATCCGCTGCCGGTGCCGGCGTGACGGTTGCGTCTTTCGGTGTGGTTGTTACCCCAGTTGCCGGAGTCGTTGCAGCAGCTGCCGGAGCCGCTGGGTTCACCGTTGGATCGGTTGTCTCTGCTGGCACAACGGTTACGCCATCTTCTGCCGTCAGAACAATGATGATGCTTCCATCTTCATCGGCCGTACCTACATCTTCT